>NZ_JAJJND010000027.1 GCF_029759835.1 Acetobacter sp. AN02 | reverse complement strand
CCTTGCCCATAAACCCGTCCTCTCTCAGGCCGGTCTATAGCTTAACCCCCTGTCCAAAAAACCGGGGCCACCTCTGTTCCGGGGCCTGCTGTCGCGGCCCCGGCCGGGAAAGATCCTCAGGCGCCGATCGCCTCAGGCTCGGCCCGTGTTCTCTTCACCAGAAGCTTATTGAGCGCATGGACATAGGCGCGGACAGCGGAAACCACCGTATCCGCATCCGCTCCCTGGCCATCCACCAGCTTACCATCTTCTTCCAGACGCACGGATGTCCGGGCCTGGGCATCCGTACCTTCCGTCACAGCACCGACGGAATACAGCGCAAGCCGGGCCTCATGCGGGAAAGCAGACCGGATCGCGTTAAATTCCGCATCTACCGGCCCGTTCCCGTTCGCCGTCGATTCGACCAGCTCTCCGTCCACCTCGATCTCAAGTGTGGCTTCCGCCTGGCGCTTCGATCCGGCAGACACCTCAAGACTCAGGAACCGGATGCGCGCATGATCGCGCACCTCATCATCGACAAGAGCAATGATGTCCTCGTCGTAAACCACCTTCTTGCGGTCCGCGAGATCCTTGAAGCGTGAGAACGCCTCATTGAGCTGATTATCGCCCAGCGTGCCATAGCCCAGAGCCACCAGCTTATCGCGGAACGCTGCCCGGCCCGAATGCTTGCCCATCACCAGAGAGGATTTCGACCAGCCAACGCTCTCCGGCATCATGATTTCATACGTCGCCGCATTCTTGAGCACGCCATCCTGATGAATGCCGCTCTCATGGGCGAACGCATTACGTCCGACGATCGCCTTATTGGGCTGCACGTCAAAACCCGTCGTCGTCGCCAGCATACGCGACAGACGCAGAAGCTTCTCCGTCACGATCCGGTTTCTATAGGGAAACTGGTCATGACGGGTGCGGATCGCCATGACGATCTCTTCCAGCGCCGCATTTCCCGCACGCTCGCCGATTCCATTGATCGTACATTCGATCTGACGCGCACCGCCACGCAGTGAAGCAAGGGTGTTGGCCACGGCCAGACCGAGATCGTTGTGATTATGAGCCGAAAAAATCACCTCATCCGCACCCGGCACCCGTGTCCTGAGCATGGAGAAAATACGCTCCATGTCCTCAGGCGTGGCATAGCCCACCGTATCGGGGATATTGATCGTCGTCGCGCCCGCACGGATTGCCGCCTCAACACAGCGGCACAGAAAATCAGGCTCGGTCCGGGAGCCGTCCTCGGCGGACCATTCCACATCATCCGTATACTGCCGGGCCTTCCGGTTGCCCTCAGTGATGATTTCCAGAACCGTCTCCGGCTCCATCCGCAGCTTGTATTTCATGTGCAGCGGAGAGGTGGAGATGAAGTTGTGAATCCGACCGCGCTCTGCCGGGGCAATCGCCTCGCCCGCCGCCTGAATATCGTTTTTCCCGCCGGACCGCGCCAGAGCGCAGACCACCGAATCCCTGACAACCTTCGCAATCTCGTTAACCGATTCGAAGTCCCCCTTTGAGGCCACCGGGAATCCGGCCTCGATCACGTCGACACCAAGATCCGACAGGGACTCCGCCATCCGGAGCTTTTCCTCCAGATTCATGGAGAACCCGGGAGACTGCTCCCCGTCACGCAGCGTGGTGTCAAAGATGATGGTCCGGCTCTCGTCGATACGGCCGAAGGAAGGATGATCAAAGCTCATTTGGAATCCTGATTCTGAATCTGTCTGCTTCAGGCCCTGATCTTCCGTCAGACGGGATCAGAACACGCGATACTTCATTCCCCCTGGGCGCACCGGCATGCGGGCACCCGCATCCGGCCCTGATCGCTCAGGGGCGCGTAAGTCGAAGCGGAAGAAGTCGCAGATGGCCGCACGACACCGTGGCGCTCTTCAGCGCACTGCTCACAGTGAAGGGGCGAAACGAATCCATGCCGGGAGCGTATACAGTTCCGGAACGGAAATGCAACACAAAAGCCGCCTGCAGCCATGCCGATATTGCCTCAGGCAGGATATACGGTACCACGACACGCTTCCGGCACTGAAGCCGGACGCATTCAGCCCGGACAGGAGACAGAACAGATGAGCGGATTCCTCAATAAACTGAAGGACAAGGCGCTGAGCATGACCGGGATTGAGGATAAGGCCGCCGATGCCCTGAAGAATCTCCTTGCCTCCGAAATGGGACAGGCCGGCGTCGAACGTCTTATCCAGCAGTTCGATAAGGCAGGCCTCGGGGATAAAGCCCGCTCCTGGGTCGGACCCGGACCACGGCAGCCGCTCACGACGGAAGAAGTCCAGCGCGTCCTGACCAGCGATCAGGCAAAATTTCTCGCCAGCTGCACAGGTCTTCCTCTGGCCCCGCTCCTGCCCGTCATCGCAAAGCTCCTGCCGCTCGTCATTGCGAAAATGGCCACCAGGGGGGAGACAGGAGATCAGGCGATCGAAGAGGTCATGAACGAGATCAAAGGCCAGGATACCGCAGCCTCCTGATTCCCTGACCCGCAGGACCTGCCTTAAGCAGCAGCCCTGCACTCAATCCGCCGACCACACTGAGGAGCCTCCCATGCTTGAAGTCAGACCTTTCGCTTCCCTCGGAACAGCAGATCACGGCTGGCTCAGAGCCCGCTTCCATTTCTCGTTTTCGGGATATCAGAATCCGGAGCGGGTGCACTGGGGGGCGCTCCGTGTGTGGAATGACGATACAATCGCAGCCGGAGGCGGATTTCCCCCACACCCTCATCAGGATATGGAAATCATAACCTATGTCCGCAGCGGGGCCATCACGCATGAGGACAGCCTTGGTAATAAAGGACGGACGGAAGCCGGAGACGTGCAGGTCATGTCAGTCGGAGCCGGTGTGGTTCACAGCGAATTCAACCATGAAGATGTCACGACAACACTGTTCCAGATATGGATACTTCCTTCCGAACGTGGTCACAGACCGTCCTGGGGTACACGCCGTTTCCCGAAGAAAGACCGCTCAGGCCATTTCGTGATCTTCGCATCTGGCAGACCGGAAGATACCGAGGCACTGAAAATCGGTGCACATGCACGCGTGGCCGGAGTATCTCTGAAAAAAGGAGAGGATGTCGTCTGGACAACCGATGCTGAAAAATATCTCTATCTCGTGCCTGCAACAGGAAAGATTACGATCAACGGAGTTTCTGCCTCAGCCCGGGACGGTGTCGCCATAACTGACGAAACCAAGCTTCATATCGTCGCTGAAGAAGATACAGATCTTGTGCTGGTCGAAAGTGAAGCAATCTGATGAGATTTCATCGTCTGCTCGCATGTTTTTTCATAACAGCCGTTCATCTGACGTCAGTGAACACAGGGGCGGCTCAGACGAGGGCAGGGGAGGTGGAGTTCGGCCGGCTGACATGGACTGAAATCCGTACAGCCATCGGGAACGGACAGACGACAATCATCATACCGATAGGCGGCACGGAGCAGAGCGGTCCGTATATTGCCGTCGGAAAACACAACATCCGGGCAGCATTTCTTGCGGATCAGATTGCCCGGCAGCTTGGAAATGCTCTTGTCGCACCCGTTATCGCCTATGTGCCTGAGGGCGGAACATCTCCCCGCACATCCCATATGCGCTTCCCCGGAACCATTACGATTCCACCGGACGTCTTCGTGGATATGCTGCGCTCCGCGGCAGAGAGTTTCCGCGTTCAGGGATTCCGAATCGTTATTTTTCTCGGGGACCACGGCGGATATCAGAAATATCTGATCAAAGTCTCCGCTGATCTGAATGCATCATGGAAGGGCACCGGAGCCCGGACAGGTGTCGCACACAATTACTACACTGTCGTAGCAGGAGCCTACGCAGACGCACTTCGGGAAAAGGGCTTTGGTAAAGATGTCGGTCTGCACGCCGAACTGAGTGACACATCCCTGATGCTGGCAACAGATCCGTCCATGGTCCGCAGCGAAGCACTCCACGGGGCACCTCGTCCCGGCCCCGCTGATGGCGTCTATGGCGGAGATCCGAGACGGGCGACAGCCGCGCTGGGAGAGACCGGTATCAGGATGCAGATATCAGTCGCATTACAGGAAATAAGAAAAATTCAGGAAGAACGATAGTTTTTCTCAGGCCCGTAATGATCCAGAAGTGAATCCGGCAACAGCATAACCGTAACACTCTCGGTCCAGACCAGACAGCATTTCACCTGCCTGCCTGGCCAGAGCTGCCGCAGAAGCGCACGATACGCAGCCATCTGCCGCAGATAGGCAACCGGCGTTTTTGAAACATCCTCCGGTGGCCTGCGATTTGTCTTGAAATCACAAATATGCACCTCTCCGGGCAGAACACATATCCTGTCCGCCTGGCCGATAATCACCTGTCCACCAGCCACACCGGTCAGACGCTGTTCAGCTCTGCTGTGCGGTCCAAAAAGATCCGCCAGTTCAGGCAGATCCATCACACCGATCACACGCGCTGCCAGCCTTGCCGCCTCCGTTTCAGACAAAGCATGGCCCGGCCTCTGAAGCCAGTCATATGCGATGTGCGTCCGGTTCCGGACAGGACATTCCGGAAGATATTGTAAAAGCGCATGAACCAGAGTACCGCGCCGGAAAGCAGCTTCACGTGCAGCAGTTGGGGATATATGCACGATATCGAGAGGAGAACGCACAACCGGAAGAGGCCCCATCAGAAGGTCATCCGGACGACTGGGAGAAAGCGGCCGCGCAATGGCAGGTTCAGGCGGAAGAGGAACAGCATGTCCCTGTCTGATCCAGTCAGGCATAGCCGCCATGGAAGAACCCGATTCTTCTTTATTTAGATCCTTTCCTGATTTTTCAGGAAATATCTCATATATAAGCCGCTCTCCCTCCCATCCTCCGGAAAAATCCTCTCTGCGGCATTCAAGCAGCTCAAATCCGTTTCTGATTTTTGCGTACCAGCTTTCATCAGAAACAGATTTTTTCTTTCTATCCCATCCGCAAATCAGAAGATGATCAGCCGCTCGCGTCAGAGCCACATAAAGCAGACGATTATACTCCTCCATATCTGATTTTTTCTTCTTTTCCTGAAGTTTTCTGACAACAGAAACAGCCATATCCTTGCGAAGACAGATCAGAGGCAGGGTAAGACCGGATACTTTCTCTCTGGTCCAGAAAATCATATCATCTTCATTCTGACTGTTATCTCCCGGAATTCCAACGGTATCAGGAAGAATGACAAATCTCGACTGAAGCCCTTTCGAGGAATGAGCCGTCATAATCCGCACTGCATTTCCTGCGGTTTCGGCTACACGTTTTACTACTGCGTCTGAATTTCTGAGCCAGAAAGCAAATCCCTGAAGAGAGGGAATATTCGCCTCCTCATAGAGCAGCGCGGCCGAAAGCAGCTCATCAACAGGCTCGGCCGCTTCAGGGCCGAGACGAGCCAGAAGACGTGCACGTCCGCCAAACTCACCTAATGCAGCACAAAGAATAAGATGCGGAGAAGCGTAATCAACACGCGCAAACAGACCGCTCAGCATCCGCCAGGCAGAACGCCACTCTGTCCGCTCCGCATGTCTCTCTCTCAATACACTCCATAAAGGCCGGCCATTACGGTCCATGGCCAGATGCATAAGGCTCTCATCTGACACCCCCCCGAGAGGAGATGTCAGAACACAGGCAAGAGTAAGGTCATCCTGGGGAAGGAGCAGAGCATCGCAAAGTGTCATCAGATCCCTGACAGCAATCTGTTCAGCCAAGGATGTCGTGACCAGACTGGAAACCGGAATCTGCTGTTTCTTAAGAGCTCTTACCAGAGAAGATACAAATGCCGAGCGGCGTCTGACAAGAATAAGAAAATCCTGAGGAGTAAATGGTTTTTCTCCCTCGTCAGGAACCCGAAGGATAAGATGCCTGATGTGGAGAGCAAGTGCATCGGCCAGCTTCTGATCCGCTGTTCTCCGAGTGATATTCGATTCCGGAATACTCCAGGGATCAGGAGCCTCCTCTTCTCCTGCCGGAGCCAGAGGCCATATTTCCACGCTTCCGCCCTGTCCCGAACGCGCACTGACGTGTTGCGGGGCGGAAACATGATCCTCAGCTATACCCGCCTGAGCCGCCGGAAGAGAAAAAACCGCATCCACCAGACTGAGAACCGGCTGCGTCGACCGGAAAGAGACCGTAAGCTCCGGCTCTCTCCACTCCCATTGAGCATCTTCTACTCTCTTTTTAAAAATTTTCTTCCATTCATGAAAACCCTCCGGATCAGCACCCTGAAACCCGAAAATAGACTGCTTATAATCTCCGACAGCAAAAACTGTTCTCGGTCCTGAAGCCAGATCTGCCGCTCCCTCACCACTGAAAAACTCCGAGGTCAGAGCACCTGCAATTTTCCACTGCTCCCGGGAAGTATCCTGAACTTCGTCCAGGAGAAGATGATCTATTCCTCCATCCAGCTTATACAAAACCCATTCCGCACCCGGATTGCGAAGGAGCCTGAGCGTCAGGTTGATCAGATCATCATATTCCATTTCTCCCTTCTGATTTTTTTTTCTGGAAAAACGAGAAAGAATTCCGGATGCCGCGGTCAGGAACGAAAAAGTCAGACGTGCAAGTTCCTGAGCCTTACGCACCTCCAGAGCCGCACAGATACGCAAAGCCTCTTCATGAAGCCTTATAAAAATATCCTCTCTCGTTTTTGTAATATTCCCTTTTATACCTGAATTACTTTTCGGCTCATTTTTTTTTTTCAGAAACAGTGTAACCCATTCGCTATATCTTTCCGCTCGATTTTTCTCCGGAAGAGAAAGCCAGTTCAGCATGGACTGAGCAACTTTCCTTGCTCCGTCAGCTCCTTCCTCCAGAATCTCCAGAAGGCAGGACCTGAGGCTGTCCTCTCCCCGGACAGAACAGATCATTCTGACCGGATCATCATCCGGAGAAACGTCCAGACAAAGGAAAAGATTTTTCCTTACAAGCTCAGGATCAGAAATGATCCGTTTTACGATTTCATGAGATTTTAAATGAAATCTGAATTTGGAAACAAATTTCAGAAATTCCGATATATTTCTTCGAAACGCGATATCGGAGAGAATATCCTCAGCAAGGTCTGGAAGGCTGCTTTCTGCTGCCTCATGAAGAAACAGACCCGCATTTGCTTCCTCCATCAGCTTAAAATGAGGATTTATTGAAGCCTCAAGTGGAAATCGTCGCAGAAGAGACTGACAGAACGCATGTATCGTTCCAATTCGCATTCCTCCCGGGAGATCCAGAATTCTGGCGAACAAAGCGCGCGATATATTTCGTGTCTCCGGATTAACCGGCACAGACAGCTTTGAAAGCTCTTTATCCAGAGAAGTATCTGAAAGCGTCACCCACGATCCGAGAGTCCTCTGAAGCCTCAGGGACATTTCCGATGCCGCAGCTTTCGTAAATGTAAGACAGAGTATGCGTTCAGGCGATACGCCTTCGATTATTGCCCCGTCAGAAGTAAATCGTGGCAGCATGAGACGCAGGAGACGATCTATCAGAAGTTTGGTCTTCCCGCTGCCCGCAGAGGCCGACACAAAAACCGAAGCAACGGGATCAGACGCAAATACCTGAATTTTGTTCGCAAAGTCATTTGTATGATCAGCAGAGTTCATTCTCTTCAGTCCTCTCCTCCGGAGTTTCCCGAACTCCATTCCGGAACGCGCGCCAGGAGTGCATAATCCGCAAATCTCGGCTCTCGTCCCGGATGCGGCACAGAGAGATAAACACTCGCCGGATGATCATATATCGCCAGAATACGAATGATTTTCTCCCATATTTCTTCAGATATCTCATCAGGAGAAACATTATCACCTGTAGCGGAGGAAACACGCTCGCTTCTCGGATCTCCCGTAAGACTCCAGTATAGCATCTCCGATATTGTGACTTCATCTTTCACGGAGGAAACTCCCGAAAACCCTCCTCTCCTGATCATAGCCGCTTCCAGAGGCATCTGCGGGTTCCAGCCTGTCCTTACATTCTCCTGCGAAGGCACGGAGCCTGTTTTGTAATCATGAAGGATAAAAGAGCCATCCCGGGAAATATCCACACGATCAGCACGCCCTCTGAGATGAAAATCTCCGGCCGGAAGATGCGGGATAAGAACATTTCCACGAACCTCGCTGTAAACAGCCACCGGCACTCCTTTCTCCCGCCTGCGTTCGACCTCAGTTCCGGCGACGAAAGACGCTATTTCCATCATACGCGGTCGCCAGAACGCTGCCAGTGCAGGTCTGAGACCCGCATCATTCAGCACTTTCGTCAGAACACCGGAAAGGCTGGACCGTGCATCTGCCGGAAGAGAGTTTCCGTATTCGGAAAACCATCTCTCAAGAGAATTATGAACTATATTTCCAAAGTCAGATGCATCAGCATCTTCAGAAATATCCTGCAGACGCCGCAGACCAAGAACATATTTCGCATATATGGCGTAAGGATCTTTCAGAAGCACCTCAATATCCGTAATATTGAGTGACCTTGGTCGTTTTCTGACAGGCGGCCTGGCTTGCGGCGGAGAGACCGGCACGGGGGCCCGGTCGCCCGCGTCAATCTGCCTTATCCAGTCCGTTACAGGGTGCTCCTGCAGAACCTGGCCCCTGCCCTTGAGAAATGCCTCCATCCTTACAAGCCATCGGGCGGGAATTGCCGGAGCATTTTCTCTCCGTGCCGGACAGGAAAGAATAACTTCCGGCGCCGCACAGAACATGGACGTAAAATCATGAGCAGCCTGTCCCGTGGCACGCTCAGGTGATGGCAGACCGGCATTTTTTCTCATAGGCCTGCTGAGCCACGGCCCCGGATCTGCAGCCTCTGGCCAGACACCCTCTGAAAGCCCCCCGAGAATCAGAACATCTGAGTTCTGAAGACGTGATTCCGTAAGACCCCATATGGAAACACGCGGGTGGAGCGCATGAAGCGTCTCGCCAGGCAGTGCTCTGGGCACCGCAACACGCTGCTCAGACAGAACGGCCGTAAGAAGCCCGTCAAGAACCGCAACCGGCTGATCCGGCAGGATATCAGTCGTCACAAGCAGCTCAGACATAACCTGCGCCAGTGCCTCCCCGTCCTCCCCGCGCCACAGGCGCTCAGCACCGCTTTCCTCATCCGTGGTACATATATTTTCCGCTGTCTCCAGAAGGGCTCTGAGAAGATCTGAAACCGGAACAGTCTTTCCGCAGCAACTGAAGAGCGGTTCAAGGCATTTCTCCAGCCGGTCAAGAAAATCATCCACGGGAGTTGCTCTCCATGGAAGATCGGCTGAAAAACTCTCGTCTTTTTCTTCCGTTTTACCCAGACGCAGGGCTTTCTGCTCAAGCTTCTTCAGCCTGTGTCTGCGCAGACCATCAATTCCCGGCGGAGGAGCAGGACCACGCAGAATCTCGCGCTCTGCAAGGCGGGCTGACGCGCGGCAGTTTCCCGGAGATAGTCCGCAGGCTGTCAGAGGATGTTTCAGAAGGGAAAGCAGCGTTACCGGCTCTGTGCCATTATCGGCATTCTGTGCCAGAAGGCGCAGCAGCACCGCAGCCGGAGCACGCGTCAGAGGAATACCGGCGCTGTCATTCGCGGCAATATCCCAGCGCGCAAGTTCTGCTGCCACCCGCGCTGCCAGACCACGATCAGGCGTCACCAGAGCCACACGCTTTCCCGGAGTCTGCAGCACCCCGCGTATGGCCATCGCAATCGATGCAGCCTCTTCCTGCTGATCCTGAGCAGAAATTTTCCATATTCCATCGATCTCTGCCTTACCGGGCCTGTCTGCCCAGTCAGACAGATCTCCGGCCGGAAGCATGACCCGGCTGATCAGATCCGCTCGGGAAGGCGGGACACTTCCCTGCCCCTCATCCCAGCGCTCGACATCCCCGCGACCGGCATCGAGATCAGCCAGAAGGCGCGACAGACCGGCCTGAGGATGGCTTTCGGGCAGTGAGGAAAAACTCTCGTCACTGAGCGAAAAATCTATCGCAGGACATATGATCTTCCCGTTCGGATGCTTCAGGACACCACGCAGGGCACTGACTGTCGCAGGCATCGCATCCGTAAATCCGACGGCCCACACAGGATCTTCATCCGGCACACCTGTCCCCGCCGTTTCCTGTGCCCGCAGAAGGGCAACCTGTCGCGCGACAGGGTTCACAAGCCCTTCCTCCTTCAGCCACTCCGGCCAGATCTCCGTGACAATCCTGAGAAATTTCAGCGTGACCTGCCAGTGCTGCGCAAGGTGATCCTCCACCACATCCGGCAGAACACGCGCAAGATCTACCCCAGCCCATTCCGCCTCATCCATCAGGGACGCCAGTTCCCCCGCCAACGGCCAGGCCTGATCCAGTGTCTGCCGCGTCCCGAAACTCTCACCGACCTGCAGCACCAGACGTGTCAGGACAGCCTGACGCCGGAGCGGCGATACGGCAGGAGGAAGAGACAGGGCACCCGGATTGCGCAGAGCCGTCACGGCCTCATCCAGGGCCGTAATGGCTCTGATATCCGGAAGCAGCGTGGCCCGCCCGTCGGTATGCCGCAAAAAGGCCTCACTCAGCGCCGCAGCCGCCCTGCGTCCTGGGAGAATCAGCGTTCCTGAACCAATTTTTTCCGGATCATTCTGAACCCTGTCACACCAGCGCTGTGCAACGACATCCAGAAAAGGCAGATGCGCCGCAACGGTTACAATACCGGGTGTCCTCATGATCAGAGCCGCCCCTCCCAGCCCGCAAGAACCGCCTCACGCGGGCAGTCCTCCTCACCATCCTCTCCGGTTGCGATCACACCCGATACAGGCCGGAGGATAATTCTCAGCGCCTCCGGGGGAAGCAGACTGCCAAGCCTGTCCGGCCATTCCGCAAGAACGATACCGGCACGCGCCTCATCCCAGCCGATCTCCTCCAGCGCTTCCTCACCATCCAGCCGCCACAGATCGAAATGCGCGATATCTCCGTCGGGAAATTCATAGACCTGTACAAGCGTAAATGTCGGACTGGGAACATCCAGCGCCGGATCCTGGGCCCGCGCCCGCACGAACGCCCTGGCAAACGTGCTTTTCCCGGCCCCGAGAGGACCTTCCAGAAGGATCACGTCACCCGGGCGGGCCAGCAGGGCCAGGCGACAGGCCAGAGCCCGTGTTGCGGCACGATCGGCAAGGTATTCTGTTCTGGTCATGCCCGGCAGCGTAGCATAAAGCAGGAAAAGAAAAGCCCGTCCCGTTCCGTATTTCCCGTCCGGGACGGAACCCGCAGGGAAAATAAACCGGAGACCTTGTCTTGAAGAAAATCGTCGTTCTCGGAGCCTTCGGTTTCCTCGGACGGATCATCTGCGGACGGATCATCTCAGGACTGTCGGAAGGTCATGACATAGACCTCGTCATGACCGGCCGGAGCGGACAGTCCGTCATCAGTCACCCCCGCGTCACGTCACTGCGCGGAGACGTCACACGATGGACCGGAGACGATTTCCGCCAGGCCCTGTCCGGGGCGACACATATCATCAACTGCATCGGCGTTCTTGAAGGCACGGCGGCACAGGATGATGCCGCCTGCAACGCCCTGTGGCTCGAAACCATGACCCGGGCTCTCCCCGAAAGCCTGGAAGGTCTGATCCACGTATCGGCCCTGGGCGTTCCGGATGATGACACGGCCCCCGCAAACGACCTCCCCTATTTCAGCTCCCGCGTCCTGGCCGAACGGATCGTCACATCCGCCTGCAGCGGCCGGATTCCGTTCCGTATCCTCAGACCCTCTTTTATCTATGCCGCCTCCTGCTACGGCGGCAGTGAATCCCTGCGCTTCCTTGCCGGATCGGCAGGTCTCATCGCTCTTCCAGACGGAGGATCGACACGTTTTGCACCCGTCTGTGCCGACGATGTGGCCGAAATCACCTGGCGATGCCTGACTGATCGTGAGGCCCCGCAGGGCGTGATCGAAATCGCCGGTCCGGATGTCATGACAACCCGCGACATCGTCCTCATGTGGCGCAGATGGCTGGGTCTTCGCGAAGGAAAAATCATCTCCGTTCCCTGGCACCTGTCTCTTGCTCTGGGCTATGCCGGACGGATCTTTCCCCTGTGGAACATGTCACCCGTCATGGTCCGCCTGATGCGGGAGGACTACACAGCCCGACACTCCCCGGGAGGAGTCTGCCAGACCGTCGCAGGCGTCAGGCTTCGCTCCATGCAGGACTTCCTCGCGGCACACCCGGCAGGACATCCGGAACGCTGGCACGCCCGGGTGGGATATCTCCGCCCTTTCCTTGCCCTGTCGGTCGCCGCACTCTGGTTCGGCTCCGGAGCCGCAGGGCTGATGTCCGGAAGGGAAGGGGAGAAGGAACTGGACGGACTGGTCCCCGGAAAAGGCATGAAATGTGCAGCCGTAAAGGGATTCTCCCTCATGGATCTGATGTTCGGCAGCCTCATTCTGTCCGGGCGCCGCTCCTGGTCGTGGCAGTTTCTGGCCGTCTCGGGCTACACGCTCCTCCTCGGAATTGCGAAACCCTCCCTGTGGAAAGGTCTCTACGGCCCGCTGCTGAAAAACCTGCCGATCCTCGGCCTCCTGGCCGTTCTGCGGCAGACGGAAGGCCGCCGTGGCTGATCTCCTGCACCTCATCCTCCCGCTGCACATCTTCTGCGCCGTCTGCTATGGCGGAATCCTCTGCGGATGCGGCATCCAGATACTCCTGATGCTAAGGGCAGGGACCGAGGCAGGCGGTCGCGATCTGACCCCGGTGGCCGCCATGCTCTGCCTGGGATTCCCGTTCGGTGCCGGGACCCTGGCATCAGGAATTCGCCTCGCCGGAGGATTGCAGATCGGCTGGTCGGAACAGTGGATGACCCGGGCCGCCTTCTCCCTTGCAGCCTCCCTGGCCCTGGCCTCCCTCGCAGCCGCAGCATCGCTGATCTTCGCCCTCAGACACAGGTCCTTGATCGCAGGACTTGCCGCCGCCGCCGGATTTGCCGGCGCATGGGGTCTATGGATCGTCGCCCTTGTCTCCATGCTGACGAAAGCCGCCTGATGCCGGATCTGCTGCTTCTGTGCCACATCCTCAGCGCCAGCGTACTGTTCGCCTCCGGCCTGGTCACGGCGCTCGTTCTCGTGCTGACGGTGTATGACGGGAATATCCCGCTTATCGCCCGGGCCTCCGACAGGGTGGTGCGGGCTGACTGGATCCTCACGCTGCCCTCGGGCATTACCCAGTTCATCACCGGCCTTTGGCTCGCCTGGAGAATGGATGCCCTGACCGCGGGATGGGTTGCACTTTCCGTCCTGCTCTACGGCCTTGCCGGGCTGTGCTGGCTCCCGGTGGTCCGCTACCAGATCCGCATGGCCGGACTGGCCCGGCAGGCCGCCGCGCAGAACGGCACGCTGCCGTCCGAATTCATGCGGCTGTACCGGAAGTGGTTCCTCCTGGGCTGGCCCGCCTTCATCGCTCTTATCATCGTTTTCTGGCTGATGGCGGCCCGCCCGATACTCTGAAAAATCCGGCTCAGAGGAACAGGCCGGTACCCTCAAGCACATCCCCTCCGTGCCGCGCGGTCCATCTGGCGTCTTCCTCATGGCCGAGCAGATGAAAGGTCCATCCCGTATCCAGGCTGATCACAGCAGTCATTTCCGTACCGGCGTAGCTCACGTCAGCACTCCATTCCCGCCCCTTGTGCTCGGTGATGAAATGGCTGCCCGGATCATCAAGGAGCGATGCGTCAAAGGGAATGCCCATGAAGATACAGTCATGTTTCCCTGAAGAAGGCCGCCTGTCCTTACTCCCGGCAAACAGAAGAAAACCGAGATCCCGTCCATCCTCCGTGCGGATAATAAAGCTGCTCATCCTGACTTCTCCTTCATAGGAAAATGATTTTCTGAGTCTCTTTGTTCCTCACCCAGACTTACACAGATCGGCCCACCGTGCACTGGTAATCTCAGCAAGACGCGCCACTGTCAGACGCACCGACGCCGTCGGAGACCCTCCGGCCGGGATCACTTCCGCATAATCCCGCAGGGACACGTCGCAATAGACCGGCACATCCCCCTTCACACCGAACGGACAGACACCGCCAACCGGATGACCCGTGATCTCCTCAACTTCCTCACGAGCCAGCATACGCGGCCTGACACCGAAAAGTTCCTTACATTTCCGATTATCCAGCCTGGCCGTTCCCGCAGCAACGATCAGGACAACCTCATCCCCGAGACGGGCCGCGATCGTCTTGGCGATCTGATCCGGCTTCACCCCGTGCACCGCCGCAGCCTCCTCAACCGTCGCGGTCGAATCCTGCGTCTCGATCACCTCCAGCTCCGGAGCATGTTCAGCAAGAAAAACACGAACCGACTCAAGACTCATTGACGTTCTCCTGAAGCTGCAAGCGCCGCACCGGCAAGCAGAAAGATCCAGCCCGCCGGAGGCAGGGAAAACAGGGCACTCGTGCTCGCAAGAGGCCAGAGAACCACCACACAGGCAACCATCAGCATCGCCTGCATCGGCCGCTCTGAAGGCTCCAGCGCACGCACCATCGTCCGCCCCCAGGCCAGGATCATGCCGACAAACAGAGCCAGACCGGTCAGACCCGCGGAAACACCGGCCTGAAAATAATAGTTATGCGGATGAATATTACAGTTCTCGCCATCCGGAATGAAAGGCAGACCGAGCGAGGGCAGACCACGCGCATAAGCCGGCGCGTTACAGAAATTGCGGAATCCGTCAAAGCCAAGCCCGATCAGGGGATGATCGGAAATCATGACAGCCGCGCGGATGTAAAGCTGCCCGTAGGCACTCTGCGTGAAATGAGAGATCTGCTGCGTAAATTTCAGAACGAGCTTGGCATATGTCGGCGGAGAAAGAACCGGCAGCGCCGCAAGAACGGCAGCCGCAACCCCGAGCGCCCCCAGAACCGGCCAGCGCAGACGCCTCACAAGCAATGCCGTCAGACCCAGCCCGGTCAGAAGCAGCAGGGTCGGCATGCGCTGCCCGATCAGGATCATCGTCGCAACGCACACAAACAGAACCAGCACACCCGCAGCCTGCAGAGCCACGCGCCTCTGCCGTAAAAGCGCCAGAACAGGCGGCATCACACCGGGAAAGAACACCATCAGAAACGCGTTGCCCGCACGCGGCTTGTAAAAAGGACCGGTAAGCGCCCCGTCATTCCAGCGCGGAAAGCCCGACAGATTATGACCGGTCAGAAACTGTATCCAGCTCTGCAGCACCACCCACAGGGCCAGAACGGAACAGACCGCCCCGAACACCCGGCGCGGACCGGACGCCCGGAACGCCCATGTCGCCGTCGCCGCACAGAACAGAAAAAATCTCAGGCTCAGCACCGCCTGGATCAGCGATGCGCGCGGACCGGCCAGGTCCGAGGACAGCACCATCACGGCCCAGAACAGCAGCGCGAGCCGGAACCAGCCGGCCCTCGTCCAGTCCCAGGAACCCAGCAGCACGGAACGCAGCACGAACAGCACCGCAACCACGGAAACCGCCACATCCGCACCGGCCCGGCTGAAGAACAGCAGCACGGGCAGACACAGCGTCAGCATCCCCGCGACAATCGTCATCAGACCCGACAGCGCAGACGTCCCGATCCGCGAGGACAGCATCATGCTCAGGCCGTACCGCCGACCGTCAGACCCGTCATCTTGAGCGTCGGCTGACCGACACCGACCGGCACGCCCTGTCCGGCCTTGCCGCAGGTGCCGATCCCGGGATCGAGCGCCACATCAGAACCGATCATGGACACTTTCGTCATGGCGTCAGGGCCGTTGCCGATCAGCGTCGCACCCTTCACCGGCACCGTCACCTTTCCGTCCTCGATCAGATACGCCTCTGATGCGGAGAACACGAACTTGCCGGAGGTGATATCCACCTGCCCGCCCCCGAAATGCACCGCATAAAGCCCGCGCTTTACGGAACCAATCATCTCTTCCGTCGTCGCGCTGCCGCCCTGCATGAGCGTGTTCGTCATGCGCGGCAGCGGCGGATAGGCATAGGACTGCCGGCGGCCGTTCCCCGTCGGCCGCACGCCCATGAGCCGCGCATTCTGCCGGTCCTGAATGAAGCCGGTCAGAATCCCGTCCTCGATCATCACCGTCCGGCCCGAGGGCGTCCCCTCATCATCCACCGTCAGACTCCCGCGCCGCCCGGGCAACGTGCCGTCATCCACCACCGTCACACCCGGACTCGCAACACGCTGCCCGACCAGACCGGCAAAGGCCGACGTGCCCTTCCGGTTGAAATCACCCTCCAGACCGTGGCCAACCGCCTCATGAAGCAGAATACCCGGCCAGCCCGACCCGAGCACAACCTCCATCTCCCCCGCAGGCGCAGGCTTCGCCTCCAGAAGAACCAGAGCCATCCGCAGCGCCTCATCCGCAGCGCCCTTCCAGGCCGCCGGATCAAGCAGCCGCGCAACCTCATAGCGCCCGCCGAATCCGTGACTGCCGCTCTCGCGCCGTCCGTCCTTCTCGACCACGACCGAAACATTCAGCCGGACCAGAGGCCGCAGATCCGCCGCACGCCCGCCATCGGCACGCAGAATCTGAACCGCCTGCCATTCCGTGTTCAGAGACGCCATCACCTGAACGACGCGCGCATCCGCCGCACGGGCATAGGCATCGATCTCCTGAAGCACGGCGGCCCGACGGGCGAATTCCGTGCCATCCATCGGATTGGATCCCGGATAAAGCTGCGTATTGGTCGAACGCGGCGCAGCCGCCTGCTGACCCGAACGGCCCGCCCGCACAAGCTGAACCGTCTCGGACGCACGACGCAGCGCGGACTCGCTGATCTCGTCCGAATGGGCAAAACCGGATTCCTCACCCAGCACGGATCGCAGACCAAATCCCGAACTCGTGTCAAAGGAAGCCGAGCGGATCACACCATTTTCAAGGGAAATGCTCTCGGTCTCGCGGTATTCGAGAAACAGTTCGCCGTCATCCATGCCCTCCAGGGCCCCGGACGTCAGACGCTCAGCCTCCCCCCGCCCGAGCAGGGCACCGGAGGTCTCATAAAAAAGCCGGTCCGTGACAGCCAGCGCATCGGAAGCCATAATGGCCGGGTCGGAAGACGACATACGGGGAATACTCCGGTTTTTCTCTGCACGGCCCGCCATCACGGACAGGGCATTGCGGAAGATATTTTTCATCTGCTTCAGTTACTGCTGAACATAGGGTTTTCGGACCCGCCGGAAAACCCGTCCCTTTGTCACGCTTTGAAAGTAAACTGTCCGGAGCCGCAGAAAGGACCGCCCGCGCCCATGACCGTATCCACACAAACCCGCGCCTTCTCATCCGGTCCGCTCCTGCGCTCCGTTCCGGCGGCCTGCCTCGCGGCAGCACTGCTGATCTGGTCCGCCCCCCGCGCACATGCGGAAACCCTGCCGCAGACGGTCGTGCGCGCGGAACAGGTGCTGCATCCCGAAGACCTGCTGCTCCCCGATCTCTCGGGTGCAGCACCGGCGCTGGTACTGCCCGTTCCCGATCCCGGAGAGATTTCCTGGCCCGGCCTGGGGCAGGTGCTTGCGCATCACACCCTGCCCGCACCGCCCGTCGCGCTGGAACCGGCCGTCCCGCTGAACCTCCTGCCACCCTCCCTCGCCTTTGACGGCCTGTTCGCCGCCATCGGAGAGGCGCATCTCTTTCCGGATGCCAAAAGCATAGCAGACCTCATCCCCCGCTTTGCGCCCGCCCGGATTCTGCAGGACTGGAAAGAACATCATGACGCCCGTGATTTCAGCCTGAAGGCCTTCGTGGCAGCCAATTTCACCGTGCCCCAGACCCGCTCCGTCACATGGAAACGCAGCCCGGACGAAAGCGTGCGCGACTACATCACAGGCATGTGGGACGTCCTGACCCGCCCGGCGGACAACCCGCCGGAATGGTCCTCCCTCCTGCCCCTGCCTCAGCCCTATGTCGTGCCGGGCGGACGCTTCACGGAACTCTATTACTGGGACAGCTATTTCACGATGATCGGCCTGTATGAGTCCGGCCGCATCGATCTGATGCGCTCCACACTCACCGATCTCGCCTCGCTCATCACGCGCTACGGCCATATCCCGAACGGCAGCCGGACCTATTATCTCAGTCGCAGCCAGCCCGCCTTCTTCGCCCTGATGGTGCAGCTTCTCGCGGAACATGACGGCTCCGTCGCCTGGACAACCTTCCTGCCGCAGCTCCAGAAAGAATATGAATACTGGACGGACGGAGCAGAACGCCTCCCCCCCGGACAGGCCTGGCGCCACGTCGTGCGGCTGAAAGACGGCACACTGATGTTCCGCGCCTGGGACGATCTCGATACCCCGCGCGATGAAAGCTATCCGCAGGATATCGCCACGGCAAAATCTGCCAACCGCCCGCAGGCCGTGGTCTGGCGCGATCTCCGCGCCGGAGCCGAGACGGGCTGGGATTTCTCCTCCCGCTGGTTCGCGGATCGCCGCACGACAGCAACCATCCACACGACCGATCTGCTCCCCGTCGAATATACCAGCCTGCTCTCCAACCTCGCTTCCGCACTCTCCCACGCCTGGAGCCTGCAGGGAGATAAACAGAAAGCAGCCCGGTACGCCGCCGATGCGGAACGCTACGCCGATGCCGTCAGACGCGTCCTGTGGGATGAAAAACGCGGCGCGTTTTATGACTACGATGTAAAAAAAGACAGTTTTACGGATGTCCTGTCCGCCGCAACCGTCGTCCCGCTCTTCCTGCACATCGCAACACCGGAGCAGGCCCATCGCGTTGCCCGGACCATCGAGAAAAAACTTCTCAAACCCGGCGGCCTGGTCACCACCGATCAGAACAGCGGCCAGCAATGGGACTCCCCCAATGGCTGGGCCCCGCTGCAGTGGATGGCCATCCGCGGACTGAGCGCCTACGGAGAGGAAAAACTCGCGGCGGAAATCGCCCGGCGCTGGATGGACCGCGTGATCGGAACATATGAAAAAAGCGGCGTTCTTCTGGAAAAATATGATGTCGTCTCGGAAAATATCAGCCCGCATGGCGGCGCGGGCGGCGGGGAATATCCCATGCAGGTCGGCTTCGGCTGGACGAACGGCACCCTGCTCGGGCTGATGAACCGCTATCGCGCCGTAACGGACGCCGTGATGGAAAAGAATCCGAAAACGGACCGGCTGAATGACTGAGCCCCGCACACGCAGAAGTCATGAAAGCCGGAAGGAACCGCACGGGTCACAGGATGTAAATGGTTACAGATGTAAACCTGCGTGACAATAAAGACATGATGCGTACATCATCAGAATCAGGAACAGTTTCATACAGTCTGCCATATGGCGGAGCTGTCTCCCGTATAGATGTCCGGAATTTCGTACATAGACGCTTCCCTTCTGTACAGTTATATTTGACACATACGATAGATGGTTCTGCCGTCTGGAAATATTATGCAATAACAACCAACCGGGCGAACCGATGAGCGACTCAGACCCAAGATCAGATATAACCCAGGATCTCCCGGCCCGGATTCTGGTCGTGGAGGACGATGCGGGCATGCGCACCCTCCTCAGCCGCACGCTCCAGGCCGAGGGATACCGCATGCGCGCGGTGCCGGACGCCCGCGGAATGTGGGAAGCCCTTTCAACGGAAGCCGCGGACCTGATCGTGCTGGATGTCATGATGCCCGGCACCAACGGCCTTGATCTGTGCCGCCAGCTCCGCCAGGGCGGACTGACCGGGGAGAGCCAGAGCGCAAACCTCGCCCAGGTGCCGATCATCATGGTCTCCGCCCGCGGAGAGGAACTCGACCGCGTGCTCGGGCTGGAACTGGGTGCGGACGACTATGTCGCCAAGCCGTTCGGACAGAAAGAACTCCTGGCCCGCGTCCGCGCCGTCCTGCGCCGTGGCGCGGGACGGCCGGTCGTGACGGACGCGCCGCGCCGTGAGGTCATCACCTTCGCAGGATGGACGCTCGACCTGCGCCGCCGCGAACTGACCGACCCTTCAGGCACTGCCGTGGAAATCTCCGGAGCGGAACACGATCTCCTCGCAAGCTTCCTGGACAATCCCCAGCGCGTCATCGGCCGCGAGCGTCTGCTGGAGCTGTCCCGGTTCCGCCTCGGAGATGCGTCTGACCGCTCGATCGATGTGCTTGTCAGCCGTCTGCGGCGCAAACTCGGAACGGATTCGGAATCGCTGATCCGGACCGTCCGCGGCCAGGGCTATATCTTCACGGCGACCGTCGAACGCCACTGACCGGACCGGATCATGCCCGCCTCACAGAATCCGGCCCAGCCGGCCGCGGAACCTCACGCAAAAGGTGCCGGCAGGCCCCACCCCCGGATCGTCCTCTGGCCGCGCGGGCTGATCGGTCGCGTGGTGATGATCCTGCTGGCCTCCGTGGTGATCGTCTTCTGCGTCAACTGGTTTCTTTACGAAAAAGCCGAAATCCTGATCGAGGATGACGACCGTATCGACCTGATCGCCCAGCATCTCGAAACCGATGCCCGCGTCCTGTCCGGCACGCCCGCAGCCCAGCGCCCGGTCCTTGCCGCCATGCTCTCCACCGGGGAGCTCCGCATCAACTGGAAACCCGCGGACCCGACAGAGACAGGCACCCATATCCAGAGCCCCGCACTCAAGGAGTTCCGTGATCAGCTCACCCGGCCCGACTCCCTGCTGACTGCCCGTACACTGATCCTGTTCCCCTCCTCCCGCTATCATTCCGATGTCGCGGGCATCCTCAGCCTGTCCGACGGAAGCTCCCTCCACTTCACGCTTTCCAACGTCCTGCGCCCGCACCTCGTCACACGGGGCGCAACCAATGCGCTCGTCGTCACGCTCGCCGTGCTGATCGTGGCCATCATGCTGATCCGGGCCCTGACCCTGCCCCTGCGCGCCCTGGCGGAAGTTGCGGACAAGGTCGGCTCCGGCACATGGGTCCCCCTGTCGGAAACCGGCCCGCGCGAGGTCCGCCGCCTCGCCCAGGCGCTCAATTCCATGCAGGAACGCATCCGCCACCTGATCGAGGACAGGACCGAGGCTCTGGCCGCCGTCTCGCACGATCTGCGCACCCCGCTCGCCCGGCTCCGCCTCCGGGCAGGTTTCCTGCAGGACAGGGAAGCCCAGGATTCCATCGAGGCCGATCTGGACGAGATGGAAGCCATGGTGGACGGCGTTCTGGCCTACCTCTCCGGAGAAACCACGCACGAGGAAGCGCGCCCGCTCGATCTTGCTGCCCTGCTCTCCACCATCGCCGATGATGCCAGCGACCAGGGGCGCGACGTGGTCTGCCAGGGACCGGACCGGCTTCAGATCCGGCTGCCTCCCCTTGCCATGAAGCGCGTGTTCAACAATCTGGTCGAGAACGCGATCTGGTATGCCGGCAGCGCCGTGATCTCCCTGCACGAAGATGACGGACAGGTGGTGGTCGAGGTGACGGATGACGGCCCCGGCATCCCGGAAGCAGAGCTCGAACGCGTCATGACTCCGTTCTACAGGATCGAGGCCTCCCGGTCCCGGCGCACCGGTGGCCTGGGGCTCGGACTGGCCATCGTGCACCGGGAAGTGGAGCGGGCAGGGGGCGTGCTGACGCTGCAGAACCGGCCCGAAGGCGGCCTTTGCGCCCGCGTCAGCTTCCAGCGTCCGGAAAGACCCGCTCAGTCCTGAGCACACAGGCGCCGCCTCCGGCACGGCACCAGAGAACACCGCTGCTGAACGCCGCTCTCCCCCCGGAGAGCGGCGTTTCCGGTATAAGCCGGGCTTCCCCATTGTCAGCCAGGGACACCTATGCAAAACCAGTCCCGCACCGGGCCGCCTGAGCAAAACAGGCTTCTGAATTTCTGACGTAAAAGGGGAGGGAGTGATGTCGGAAACACGCCGTACCGCCACACCTCTGCCCGAAGCCACCACCGCGCTGAACGAAGGACTCGTCTGGGCCATCCGCTGCGTGCCCGGGGAAAAACCGGTCGCGCTTGAGCCCGAGGAAATCGCCGCATGCCTGGCCGGACAGCCCCTGGCGGGCGGAACCGGCTGGTCCTGGCTGCATTTCGACGTGGTGCACACACTCTCCCGCGCGCAAATCGATGCCATCCCGTGCCTGCCCGAAGACGTAAGACAGGTGCTCATCAGCTCCGATCGCGGTGTCCGGCTTGAGGCGGAAGGAGAGATCGTCTCCGGCGCCCTGCCCGCCTTCGAGGAAGCCGACGCCGATGACGAGCGTGAGGTCGGGATCTGGCGCTTCGCCATCCTGCCGGACCTGCTCATCACCACGCGCCGCCACCCGGTCCCGGCGCTGGGCGTCGTCTATCGCGAACTGCAGCGCCGCCAGGTTCCGCCCAACCCGGCGCGGCTGGTGGACCGCGTCCTGCTGGAATTCGCCGATATCGCCCGGCGCGACCTCGCGCGGCTCGAAGACCAGCTCGACCGGACGGAGGACGTGCTCCTCACGCTCGACCGGGACACGGATCTGGGCCGCATGAGTGCACAGCTCGGACAGGTGCGCCGCCGCTCCGCCGAACTGCGCCGCGCCGTCGCGCCCGTCACGCGTATTCTGCAGGACGAGGAACTGGAACTGCCCGAATGGGCGGAAGATGACCTGTCAGACCGCTCCCACCGGCAGATCCACGCCGCACTCGACGATCTCATCGCCCTGCAGGACCGCGCCAGATCGCTGCAGGACGAACTGACCTCTAACCAGGCGGAAGAAACCAACCGGCGGCTGTATATCGTCTCCGTCGGCACCACCCTGATGCTTCCCGCCACTTTCGTCACCGGCTTCTTCGGCATGAACACCGGCGGCATGTTCCTCTCCGGCGGCGCCTGGGACACGGTGTATGCCGGAGGGATCTGCTTTCTGATCATGCTCGGCACATGGATCATCCTCAAACTGACCCGGATGCTCTGAACCGAGGAGAGGGATTCACCCGATGAGTTCTGAAACTGTCACGATCTTCCACAATCCCCGCTGCGGAACGTCCCGCACCGTGCTCGCGCTCCTGAAGGAAGCGGGCAGGGAACCGGCAGTCAGGGAGTATCTGCGCGAGCCGCTCTCACGGGACGAGCTGAGCCGTCTTGCCGCGAAGATGAAGGATGCCCGCACCCTGCTGCGGACAAAGGAACCTCTCTGCCGCGAACTGGGCCTTGATGCCAAGGAGACCACTGAAGCGCAGATCCTCGACGCCATCGCCCGCAATCCCGTGCTGCTGAACCGCCCGGTCGTGGAAACCGACTGGACCGCCCTCGTCTGCCGTCCGGCAGATACCGTCCGCGATCTGCTCTGAGCATATCCATGAGCGACAGTACCGCCGATTTCGACTTCCATCTGCCCGACAGCGCCATCGCACAGAGCCCGGCCCGCCCGAGAGACAGCGCCCGTCTTCTGCATATCCCGCCCGCCGGTGCAATGCAGGATCTCCGCGTCAGTGACCTGCCCGCCCTGCTGCGGGAAGGCGACCTGCTGATCGCCAACGACACCGCCGTCATCCCGGCACAGCTGCACGCCCTGCGCGGCCAGGCCCGGATCGGGATCACGCTGGACCGCATCCTGCCCGACGGCACCTGGTATGCTCTGGTGCGCAACGCAAAACGCCTCAGACCGGAAGATACGCTGGTATTCCCCGGCACGACGGAAACGGCAGAGGTCGTCTCAAGAGAGGCGGAAGGCGGCGCGGTCCTGCGCTTCTCCTCCGAAGGCCATGCGTTCGACCAGTTCCTCAGGCAGGCAGGTGCACTGGCCCTGCCGCCCTATATCCACCGCCCGGAAGGCCCGACCGCACAGGACCGGCTGGACTACCGCACGATCTTCGCCGAACACGAAGGTGCCGTCGCCGCACCAACCGCCGGGCTGCACTTCACCCCGGAGCTTCTCCGGGCCATCGACGCACGCGGCGTACGGCGCGAGACACTGACCCTGCATGTGGGGGCCGGTACATTCCTGCCGGTGCGCGGGGACGACATCTCCGCCCATCACATGCATGCCGAACGCGGGTTCATCAGCGAACACACGGCCAGCATCATCAACGCCACGCGCCGCAACGGCGGCCGGATCGTCGCCGTCGGAACGACCAGCCTGCGCCTGCTGGAAAGCGCGGTCGATGAGAACGGGATCGTGCATCCCTTCGCCGGAGAAACCTCGATCTTCATCCGCCCCGGCCATCGCTTCCGCGCCGTAGACATGCTGATGACGAATTTTCATCTCCCGCGCTCCACCCTGTTCATGCTCGTCTGCGCCTTCGCCGGAACGGAGCGGATGAAGGCCGCCTACAGCCACGCCGTGGAAACCGGCTTTCGCTTCTATTCCTACGGTGACGCCAGCCTGCTGCACCGACATCCGGACACATGACGGGACAGGTGGCATGACAGGTCAGTTCGGCGTCAGTGGGTCCGAGGAGGAACGCCACTGGCCCGCCCTGACCGAAGCCGAAGCCCGTGCCGTTCTCGCCGGGTATCCGCTTTGTGCCCCGTTTCATAAGCTGGTCTGGCACAGCCCCCGCCCGTTTTCCGCTGCCGCACAGGCACGGTTGCAGGACGGGAGCAGCCTGTTCATCAAGCGCCACCACGCCGCCCTGCGCCCGGTGGCCGCACTGGAGGCGGAACACCGCTTCATCGCGCATCTGATCCGCCATGACGTGCCCGCCGCAGCGCCTCTGCTCCGGCAGGACGGACACAGCGCCACGCAAAGCGCAGCATTCACCTTCGAGGTCTTTCCCGCCGCACCGGGAGAGGACCGCTACCGCGAGACACACTCCTGGCAGCCCTTCCGCGGCCCGGATGACGCCCGGGCCGCGGGCGCGATGCTGGCCCGTCTGCACCTGGCCGCCGCCTCGTTTTCCGAGCCGGGCAGAGGGGATATCCCGCTGATCTCCGGCTTCTCCTCACTGAAAAAGCTCAGTCTGACCGAGGGGATACTGGCTTGGGCCCCGACGCAGCCGGGTCTGGACCGCTCCCTGGCGGCCCGCACGGGATGGCAGGCGGATGCAGAGTCCGCGCTGGGCCGCTTTCATGTCCGGCTGTTCCCGCTGCTGCCCGGTCTGCGGCCCTCCTGGGGACATGGAGACTGGCACGGCTCCAACCTGCTCTGGACCGGGCAGGGGCAGGGGCAGGTGGCCTCGATCATTGATTTCGGAATGTCCGGCCGCACGACGGCAGGATTTGATCTGGCGGTTGCGATCGAGCGGTCAATGGTGGCCTGGCTCGATCCGCACAGACCTGTCGCCCGGGAGAGTCTGGACGCCTTTTTTGAGGGGTATCTGTCCCTCAGAACCCCGGACACGCAGGAGCAGGAAGAGATCCTTGCCTTCCTGCCGCTGGTTCATGTGGATTTTGCCCTGTCCGAACTGGCCTATTTCGATCATCTCGTACAGGATCGCGCCTCCGGAGAGGTCGCCTGGTCTGCCTATCTCCTCGGTCATGCCCGCTGGTTTGCCTCAGACGCCGGACAGGCTCTGACGGACCGTGTGGCTGCCCTGCTCCGCTGATCATGTCTCCCACCGAACTTCTCGCCGCCCTGCTGAGTGCCCTTGGTGTCTGGCTGACAACGCGACGACAGATGCTGTGCTGGCCGGTGTCTCTGGTGGCATCGCTGCTTTATTTATGGATTTTTGCCCGGGTAAAATTATGGGCTGATGCGGGCCTTCAGGCCGTATTTGTCGCACTTCTGCTCTATGGCTGGGAACTCTGGCACGAAGCTTCGGACACGGGCGGGCTGCCCGTCGCCCGACCGTCAGCCCGGCAGATCGGGGTCGGGCTTGTCGCAGGGGCCGTGGCCGGGCTGTGTCTTTGGCAGGGGCTGGGTCGGTGGACTGCTGATCCCGTGCCGTTTGCGGATGCGTTCCTGACTGCATTCAGCCTGGTCGGGCAGTTCTGGACGGCCCGGCGCTGGCGGGAGAGCTGGCTGATCTGGATCGCGGCCGATACCGGCTATACCGCGCTGTTCCTGGCCCGGGAGATGTATCCGACGGCGGTTCTCTATGCCGTCTTCACCGTGCTTGCGGTCAGCGGTTACCGGAAGTGGACGTCTCCCAGCCCGTGAAGGTCTTTTCCTCTCTCTGCATGGCCGGCGGCGGAAGCTGGCAGGAGACGAGATAGATTCCGGTGACGAAGACAAGATTGGCCAGAAAGTTGAACCACAGCGGCAGCATCAGTCCGGCAGGGGCCGAAACGCTCTGCCAGAAGGACCAGGCCGCGAAGGGAATGGAGATCAGGCGCATGCCGAGCAGCATCACCCTGAGCGGGTTGGCCTGTCCGGGCCTGATGACGCTGCGCACGCGGCTGATCCCGAGATAGAAGGACAGGCCGAATACCCAGGTGAGCATATTGAAGGTGATGTTTCCCGGGCTCATCCCCACCATGAAGATGATGCTGACGATGGCGACGGCGGAGAGCATGAGCGCGCCGAACAGGCAGCTCATGCCGCATTCCGTTGCGGGCAGGCGTTCGGGCAGGCGATTTGCCACAGGCTGGAATATCCGGTCTAGAATCCAGAGATCCGTTCTGATCAGCACCTGGGAAATCGTCATTGCTCCTGCCTGATGTCAGTTCTGTCCCGGTCCGGGGACTTCACCGGCGGGGGTCTTTTTGTCAATGGCGTCCGGCAGGAAGCGGGCCAGCGCGGGCAGCAGGGTGTCTGCCGGGAGGCCGGTTTTCGCGACCATGGCCTGGACCTCGTCATTGTTCAGCAGGTCCTTGATCTGCTCGGGGGAGACCGGCAGGTTATCTCCGTTTCCGATCCAGGAGCGGACATGATCCCCGAGGCCGCTGGAATCGGCCCGGTCTGCGATCGCCTGGATCGTATCGGGGCTGAGCAGGGACTGCAGCTTCTGCTCCAGGGCTGCGTGCAGATCGATTCCGAGGGTATCGCCGACCTTGTCGGCGAGGCTGTTGAGAAAACCGCTCACTGGCTGATCACTCCGTTATGGGCCTCTGCGGCCGTTTTCATTCGCTCCGGCGGAACTCTGCCGGACGGATCGGGCGGAACTGTGTTCTGCACATGACACCTGTTCCCCAATGTGATCCGATGGCTGATATGCAGCCATTAGTGCAAGGAATTTTTTCACGGCTGAGTTATCACGGGACATCTCAGAATTCAGCCAGCAGGTCAAAAGGGTGATTGCCTTCCACGGACTTCCCGGGTTCCTGACGCGGCGCCTTCCTTCCCTTCGACATCTCCGCCCGATTCCGAAACCCGGGGCGGAGCGCAACAGTCATTTCCGCTGGCTGATCGCTCCGACCGTTCCGGCCCTGGCCTTTGCCGTGCGCACGACGGCAGCCGCCCTGCTGGCGCTTGTGATTGCCCTGTGGATGGAGCTGGACGATCCGCAATGGGCGCCGATGACGGTCTGGATCGTGGCACAGGGATCCCGTGGCGAGAGTCTGTCCAAGGCGCGCTGGCGTATTGTCGGCACGATTTTCGGGGTGATTTCCTCCATCACCCTGATTGCGGCCTTTCCCCAGCAGCCCTGGCTGTTCTTTCCGGCCCTGAGCATCTGGCTTGGCCTGTGCTGCATGATGGCGACGCTGGTGCACAATTTCCGGGCCTATGCCCTGGTTCTGATGGGCTATACCTGCGCGATCATTGCTCTGGGCGCGCAGCACGATCCTGAACACGTGTTTCTGATCGCGATGTCGCGCGCGACCTATATCTATCTCGGGATTGCGTGTGAGGGCGTTCTGGCCGCGCTTTTCGCGCATAATCTGGCTGAGATGGCGCACCGGACGATGCGCGCCAAGCTGCGTTCGGCCCTGATCAGCGTGACCGGGGCGATCGGGCCGCTTCTGGAGGGGCATCCCCAGGCGATCGTCAGGTCGCGTTCCCTGTTCGGCCCGCTCCTGTCGATCAACGACCAGATCGAATTCAGTGAGGTCGAGATGGGCCCGCACGCGCATGAGGGGGATCATGCCCGTGCCGCGCTGGCGGCCGTGTCGGTCCTGCTGTCACGCGGGCTGGGCATGGCCGTGCGTCTGCAGGCTCTGGGTTATGCCCATCAGATATTCCGTCAGACGGCGGAGAAGATGCAGGCGCTTCTGTCCTCCGTTCCGACGCGCCTTGAGACGGATGAACAGCTCCATGAGCTGCACGGGGATCTTCAGCTTCTGCGGGCGGAGTGCCGCCAGCGCGTCGTGGACTCCCTGATCAGCGAGTCCGATCTGGAGTGGCCGCGTGACGAGCAGCAGGTGTCGGATCTTCTGGATCAGCGCATTCTTCACAATGCCCTGGACGAGCTGATCGGGGAGCTTGAGGTTGCCCTGCGTGAGTTCGAGGCGTCTCACTCCGCCATTCCCGGGGATCATTTCCGCTTTCGTCTGCAGTCCCATCGTGACTGGCGCGATGCCTGTTACAACGGTATCCGTGCGGGCATGGCTCTGCTGATTGCCTCTCAGGTCTGGCTGATCACGGCCTGGCCTGCGGGGCAGGGGTTCATCACCTTCGTCGGACTTGTCTGCGGTCTGTTCGCCACCCGCGAAAATCCGATCGTGGCGACGATGGCCTTCCTCAAGGGCAGTCTGATTGCCGCTCTGGTTGCGCTGATCACGGAGTTTCTCATTCTGCCTACGGCGGAGAACTGGGAGATGCTGGTTGCGATTCTGACTCTGCCCATGATTGCGGGCGGGCTGGCCTCCCGCAATCCGTCAACGGCGCTGCCTGCCATTGCCTATACACTGCTGTTTCCCAATTTCGTTCATCCGATCAATACGGGCCGTCTGAACGAGATTGCCTGGTTCAATTCCACGATAGCGATCCTGCTGGCTGTTGTCGTTGCCGTTCTGGCTTTCCGCACGATCCTGCCGTTCAGCAACGTGGCGGAGCGCTGGCGGATGCGCCGGATGATGCTGCAGGATATGCAGGCTCTGGCGGCGGCTCAGCCGATTCCTCAGACGCATGACTGGACGGGGCGGAATATCGACCGGTTCTCGCGCGTGATCCGCCATGCGGGGCCGACGCCGTCTCCGACGATTGAGGGGTATCTGCAGGGGACTCTGGCGACGATGACGATCGGTCTGAACGTGATCCGTCTGAGAAATGTTCTGGAGCGTGGCCAGCTTTCCTCCGGGGCGCGACGCGGTATTGAGGCTGTTCTGGAGCGTCTTGCGCGTTTCACGGGGCATCACGAGCAGACGGCGCGTTCGGCCCGGATTGCCACACAGGCGCTGCGTCGTCATGAGGCGAAAGAGGCCAATCTGACGACCAGGATCGAGCTGACCCGTGCGATTGCGTATCTGATCGTTGTATCGAACGAACTGACCGCGAATGCCGTCTTCCTGGATACGTCAAAACCGTATCGTGCGCCTGAGTAAGGCCGCGATTTCGTTTTGCTGCTCAGGGAGACGGGGGAGAATCCTGGTGGGCGCACAAGGACTCGAACCTTGGACCCGCTGATTAAGAGTCAGCTGCTCTACCAACTGAGCTATGCGCCCGGGATTCAGGGCCGTCGTTTCCGGCGGCTGAGGGGGCTTCTAACAGCATGACCCGGGGGATGCAAGACCTTATACCATCGGGCATTTCCTCTGACTCATCTGTGAAGTGACGCAAAGAGGCTGTTCTGATTCAGTTCTGGGAGGGAGG
>NZ_JAJJND010000026.1 GCF_029759835.1 Acetobacter sp. AN02 | reverse complement strand
CAAACTCAAATCTACTTTCCTCGCAGCCGTGCAGTTCGCCTCAATCATCATACTGCTTAACTGACGACACGACGTAAGAGCGGCTTGTGCATCTGAGCAGGGCTGGAGATCAGCTCAAGACCTTTTCCGGATTGTGGTTTGGTGAATGCAAATACAATTTTTATTATTTTTAGGATATTACTTCAAAAAATGAAATAAAATTAATTATATATAATAAATTATGAAATAAAAATATATTTTTTATAATTAGTATATTAAAATATAAATGTGTTTTATAGAGTGGTAAACCGTAAGTTGCATCCGATGCGGTTTTCTGGTCATTCCCGCCTTATGGTGATCATCCGCTCTCTCATTTTTCTGATCTATTCCACGAGCCTGACCCTTCTCATGGGGCTGGGCGCACTGCCTGTCCGGGTTGCATTCCGCAATGCTGCGCTTGGCTATGCGCGTCTGTGGTGCCGTCTGCTTCTCGCCGGGCTTCGGGTGATTTGCCATACGGATTACAGGATCGAGGGGCTGGAAAAGCTGCCGACTGACGGTCCTTTACTGATTGCCTCCCGCCATCAGTCTGCTTTTGACACGCTTGTCTGGATGGTTCGCCTTCCGCTGCCTGCCTACGTCATGAAGGAGGAACTGGCGCGTATTCCCCTGGTCGGGCCGATGCTGCTTCTGACCGGTATGATGCCTGTGGAGCGGGGCGGGGCGGCCAAGGCCATGCGGAGTCTGCTGCGTGAGACGGATCAGGCGGTCCGGAGTGGGCGGCAGATCATCATTTTCCCGGAGGGGACGCGGGTGGTCTATGGCGAGACGGTTGCTCCCAAGCCCGGTGTTGCCGCTATGGCGAAGCATACGGGGCTTCCTGTCTGGCCGGTGACGACGGATTCCGGAAAATACTGGGGGCGCTCTGCCTTTCTCAAGCGCCCTGGTACGATTTCCATTGTTGTGTGTGATCCGGTTGAGAGCCCAGATCGGGCCGCCCTGCTGGAGCAAATCGCGAAGGCATGGAAGGAAGGAGATGAGCGGATCAGGCAGGTTGCCGACAGGGGGGCTGTTTCTCCTTTTTCTACAGCGTCGAAAAGCTGAGACTGTACCTTGAGAAAATCGTTTATCCCCAGAATCTGTGGATAACTCTGTGGGCCGGCACGAGATAAACAGTGGAGACAGCGGACAACCTGTTAACGGACGTTAAAATTTTTCGGCCGGAAAGTGACGCATATATGGCGAAAATAAGGCGAAGCTTTATGGGGCGTTGCGTATCGCGCGGTATTCCCTGAAGATTTTGTTTATTCCGCTGCGCTCATATTACCGGTGGTTAATTTTCGACCGGGTCTGATTATTAAACTGTATAGTTCATGAAGGATTGTGGATAATTCCAACTGACGGATCCGGTGCAGTGTCCCTGAGAAGTGTGCGGGCCTTTATATGGTCCGTCGCTGTCCTGTGTGTCCTGCTTATGGTGCTGGCTGGTCTGAGGCAGAGTCTGTCAGCCAGAGTTCAGACACGCCTCACGGACGGGCTGAGTCAGGTCGGAGGAGGGTTGTCCTGGAAAAGCAGGCACTATGAGCGTGGGCTGTGGTCCGTGCGCCTGTATCTGCAGCAGCCGCATTTCTTGACGGGCTTTCCTGATGGCACGGGTAAGTCAGAGGCTGAGGCAGACCAGGTGGTTATCAGCCAGTCTCTTTTTCCTTTCCTGGCTCCGCATTTCAGCGAAATGAAAGTGCTTGCCTTGCGGATTTCCGCAGAGGGGCAGCCTGATCAGGTGATCAGACTGCGAAGTGTCGGCGGGCCTGGTATTTCCGGGAAGATTTCCGGCGATCACCGGATTCTGGTGCATGTGCCTGAGGGACAGATTTCCGGGATTTTCCCGCAGGTTGTCTCTTTCCGTCGCCTTGCGGTGAATCTGGAGGGCGATAATCTGCCGGCCGGCGGGAGAACGATTTCTGCGCAGGCAGAGACGGAAGAGATTCTCAGTCCTTTTGCCGTCTCAGGTCTGAGTGATGTTATCCGTAATCTTAAACTGGCCGTGACGCTGCGGGCAGAAACGGCAGGTGATACGGTTCTGCTGCACTTTCTGACGGCAGATCAGACGCCTCTGACCTGGTCTCTGTCCGGGCGGTTCCAGCGTGTGAAAGGTATTTCGGCCGGAGATTTTGATCTCAGGGTCGGCGGGCTGAATAATCTGCCGGACTCTCTGCTTGGAGATGTATCCCTGTCTCCTCAGCTCAGGGCGCTTCTGCTGCAGATACGGGACCGGCAGGAGAAACATAAGGCAGAGGGCGAGCGGCAGCGACCATCTGCCTTGTCCGTTCCGCTGCGATTGCGGAACGGGGACTGGCGTCTCGGGGGCGTTTCAGTGACGGGGGCCCTGAATGTGATTTCCGCCCTGAAAACCGGTGAACGACCTGCCGGGCAAGTCAGAGGCCGTTGAACAGGGGTGTGGAAAGATAGCGCTCTGCGAAGGAGGGGACGATCGCGACGATGGTCTTTCCCTTGTTTTCCGGCTGCCGCGCGAGGGTGATGGCTGCATGAAGGGCAGCACCTGAGGATATACCGATGGGGATGCCTTCCATGCGGGCGCAGCGCCTGGCAGCGGCGATGGCTTCGCGTTCGGAGACGGTCAGCACGCCGTTGAGTGCTTCGGTATCGAGTGTGCGGGGGCGGAAGCCCGGGCCGATTCCCTGAATTCCGTGGGGGCCGGGCTCGTCGCCATTCAGGATCGCGCTTTCTGCGGGCTCGACGCCAAAGACCTCGATGGAAGGTTTCAGCTTTTTCAGGGCATGGGCAATGCCGGACGCCGTACCTCCGGTTCCGAGGCCTGACACCACGATATCCACCTCGCCATTCGTATCATCCCAGATTTCCGGGGCCGTCGTCAGGGCATGGGCCTGAGGATTGTCTTCGTTCTCGAACTGCGCGGGCATCCAGGCATGGGGGGTCTCTTCAAGAATTTTTCTGGCCCGTGCGATAGCTCCGGCCATACCGAGGCGCGACGGTGTCAGTTCGACCTGGGCATCCATCAGACGGAGCATTTTCCTGCGTTCGACGGATGCGCCTTCCGGCATCGTGACGATCAGTCTGTAGCCTCGTGCGGCAGCGACGAAGGCGAGGGCAATTCCGGCATTGCCTGATGTGGGTTCAACTAGGACACTTTTTCCGGGTATCAGTTCGCCGCGTTTTTCCGCGGCAAGGATCATGCTTGCGCCGATCCTGTCCTTTACGGAGCCCAGCGGATTGAAAAACTCCAGTTTCAGCAGGATACGGGCGGGGATGTCGTCATGTTCCGTCAGGCGCGGCAGGGCGACGAGGGGAGTTCCGCCAACCGCCTGGACTATGGAGTCGAAGACGCGGCCGCGCGGAGGCGCAGAATTTTTGTCCGAACGGACCGTTTTTGTAGATTTTCCTGTCATACGACTCTTTCGGGAGGTTTGCATATGGAACAATTACAGGCAAAAATAGTGGAACATGATTTTCTGTTCTTCTTTATCCGCCCGGAGCGGCGTAGAAGGCAACATGCGGACGGGAGAAAATCTCCTCTGCTTCAGAGAAGGGGCCAAAACCTATGCTTCTGCGCCATGACCGGGTTCTTGTTGCCGTTCTGATCATGACCGATGTGGCGTTCTATGCCGGTCGGTCAGGAACCGTCAGCGCTGCTGATATCGCGGAGCGTGCGGGTATGGCGCGGAGGGGGATCGAGCCTTTGCTGCAGATGCTGTCCCGCTCCGGTCTGCTGGAAAGTGTCCGGGGACCCAGGGGCGGATATCGTCTCGGGCGGCCGCGGAGAGACATCTGCTTGTCGGATGTCATCGGCGTCATTACGGCGGCGGAGGAAGAGGGCGCGAACGGGCCGACCAGTCCTCTGTTTGTCAAGGTTGTGGATATTTTCTGGAAGGAAGAGGATCGGGAGGCTGCAGAGCGCCTGAAATCCGTCACTCTTGATGATCTGGTCCGCCGTGCGGAGGCAAAGGGTCTTCGCCGTCCGCTGTCGGAGCCGATCAGCTTCTCCATCTGAGAAGCCGGGGCAGGGGATCGTGTGATCCCCCTTTTCTCCGGATTACTTGTGGCGCCGTGATCTGGTGACGCGGCGGCCGGTTGTTTTGGAAACCGTCTTTTCCGAAGCGACCGGAACGACCACGACCGGACGGGTTATGGTGACGCCGGTTGCGTCGACAGTTGCTGTCACGGTCATGTTCTTGCGCGGGCTGCCATCACCCGGGATCAGGGTCACGCCGAACGTGTCCGTTCCGCTGTATCCCAGTGTCGGGGTGTAGGAGATGACGGTCTGGCTGCTCAGATTATACAGCAGCGGCTTGCCGTGTTCCGGAGAGGGAGAGACGCCGAAGGAGGCATATGCGCCGCCGCCGGGTTTGGAGATGCGGAAGATACACCGGCCATCGTCACTGCGCACCTTCATGGTGACGTTCATGGCGTCCGGGGTATCTGTTTTCGGGCTGGTCACATCGCACACGGCGGATGTCTTGAGATAGCCATAGGGGTCAGGATCGCTTGCTGCCCCTGTCTGAATCGGGCCCTGATTACAGCCGGCCAGAAAACCGGCAGCGACCACCGGGCAGAGAAGAAATCGCACTCGCACTCGTTTGGCTCCGCGTTGCGTCGTTCGTATCTGATGCGATTCGCACGGATGCGGCAGGCACCATCAGAAGGTCAGCCTGTAAAGCAAGGCGGGCGGGGTGGAAAGAGTCGGGCAGGGCGCAGGGTGATAAAAGCTGCAAGAAACAGTGAAGTTCCGTACTGCGGACATGGTTTTCACTTTCTGGCCACAATTGGTCGCTTAATAGCGGGAGTTCTTGCTGGAGTGGGTGTTCAGATGCGTTTTGCGGGTTTCAGAACGGCCGTGGCCGTCGTTACGGGATTTGGTCTTGTTGCAGGGCAGTTTGCGGCCGGTCAGGCGCAGGCTGCGGCGTGCGTCTCACCCGCGCGCGAGGCCTTTGCGATTCAGAAGCTGAAGAGCGAGCTGATGGTTGTCGGTCTGGATTGCCAGCTTCAGGATAAGTACAACGCTTTCGTGACAAAGTTTCAGAAATATCTCCAGGACGGAGATACGCGTCTGAATTCCTATTTCCGCTCCACCTATGGCCGCAGCGGTCAGGTTCAGCACGACAGCTACAACACGGAGCTTGCCAATGAGCAGTCCCGTGAGGGGCTGAAGTCCGGAACGATCTTCTGCATGCAGCGGACGGGCATGTTTGACGAGGTTGCGGTGCTGGAAACGGCAAGCGATCTGGCGAATTACGCGGAAGCGAAGGACATTCTGCAGATTGCATCCTTCGAGACCTGCGGCACGTCCGAGCGTGAGACCGGCAAGGCGCGTGCCTCGTCCCGTCGTCGCGCCGCACGTCGCACCAGCAAGGCCTGATCTGCAGACGGGGCTTGACGTGACGGGCGCAGGCAAACGACATCAGGCCCTATGAGCGATCTTTTTTCATCATCCGGTCCCGGGAAGAAAGCTGTTCCGGCGGCCTCATCCGAATCCGCTGCTTCACCTGCGGCGGACGGGGCGAAGGCATCCGGGCAGTATGACGCCTCTGCGATCGAGGTTCTTGAGGGGCTGGAGCCTGTCCGGCGGCGTCCGGGCATGTATATCGGCGGCACGGATGATGTGGCGCTGCATCATCTGGTTTCCGAGATCCTCGATAACTCCATGGATGAGGCTGTTGCCGGCCATGCGACGACGATTGAGGTGTCTCTGGAGCCCGGGAATTTCGTTTCCGTGCGCGATAACGGGCGAGGGATTCCCGTTGATCCGCATCCCCGTTTTCCTGATCGTTCCGCACTTGAGGTCATTCTGACCACACTGCATGCTGGCGGTAAGTTTTCCAGTAAGGCTTATGAGACCAGCGGTGGTCTGCATGGTGTAGGCTCCTCCGTGGTCAATGCGCTTACATCCCGCTTTGAGGTTGAGGTTGCGCGTGACCGGGGTGTGTGGCGACAGGCTTATGAGAAGGGCCTGCCGGTCACGTCGCTTGAGAAGATCGGCGCCACGCAGAACCGGCGCGGCACGCTGATCCGGTTCTGTCCGGATACGGAGATTTTCGGGAAGCTCGGTTTTTCCCCGGCACGGCTGTATAAACTCTGTCGCGCAAAGGCTTTTCTGTTCCGCGGTGTCACGATCCGATGGTCCTGTGATGCGTCCCTGATCCGTGAAGGTGACCCGACGCCCGCAGAGGCTACGCTGCATTTCCCCGGCGGACTTGCGGATAGTCTGATGGATGAGCTGGGAGCGGAGGCACCGCTTCTTGCGCCGCTCTGGGCCGGAGAGGCGGATCTTCCGGCAGCTCCGGACGGGACCGGTAATGGTCGGGTCGAGTGGGCGATCGCGTTTCTGGAGAGCGGATCGTCTTCGTTTGCCTCATTCTGTAATACGATTCCCACGCCGCTGGGCGGGACGCATGAGAACGGGTGCAGGGCTGCGCTTCTCAAGGGCTTCAGGGCCTGGGGAGAGCAGCGCTCGGAAAAGCGTGCCGGATCTCTTGTTGCGGATGACGTTCTGGGAGCTGTTGCCGGCAAGCTGTCTCTTTTCCTGCGTGATCCTCAGTTTCAGGGGCAGACCAAGGAGAAGCTGACCAGTCAGGAGGCGGCCCGTCTGACGGAGGCTGCCCTGCGTGATCGCTTTGACCACTGGCTGGCCGGGAATCCGCAGCAGGCGGATGCTCTGCTTGCGCGGGTGATCGAGCGGGCTGAGGAGCGTCTGCGGCGGAAAGATCAGAAGGAAACGCCGCGCAAGAGTGCGACGAAGCGTCTGCGGCTTCCGGGAAAGCTGACGGACTGCACGCGTGAGAATGCCTCCGAGACCGAGATTTTTCTGGTTGAGGGAGATTCGGCGGGTGGTTCGGCCAAGCAGGCGCGTAACCGGGAATTTCAGGCCGTGCTGCCGCTGCGTGGCAAGATTCTCAACGTGGCGAGTGCGACCACGGAGAAGCTGCGGGCGAATCAGGAACTGAAGGATCTGATTGAGGCTCTGGGCTGCGGCGTGGGAGACCGGTTCGATCTTTCAAAGCTGCGTTATGGCCGGATTGTCATCATGACGGATGCGGATGTGGATGGCGCGCATATCGCCTCCCTGCTGATGACGTTCTTCTATCGCGAACTGCCGGAACTGATCCGCAACGGGCATCTCTATCTGGCTCAGCCGCCTCTCTATCGTCTGACCCAGGGGGCGAAGACGGTCTATGCGATGGATGACGCGGATCGTGAGAAAAAGCTGAAGACCGCATTCAAGGCGAATGCGAAGGTTGAGGTGTCCCGCTTCAAGGGGCTGGGAGAAATGCCGCCTGCCGACCTGAAGCAGACGACGATGGACCCGAAACACCGCACGCTTCTGAGGGTCGTGACCCTGCCGGAAGATCGTGCCCTGACGCGGGAGCGTGTGGAAAGCCTGATGGGACGCAAGCCGGAGCTGCGGTTTGCGTTCATTCAGGAGCATGCCCGTTCAGTTGAGGATCTGGACGTCTGATCTGCTCCTGCGCGTTTAGCGGGAGACGGATGGCCGGAAATGCTCTAAAGCCCCCGGGCATGAGACCGGCCCGTCTGTCCGGACGGGCGGGTTGTTGCTGATTCTGCCAGTCTGAGGAGTTCTGCCGAAATGGTGCCGCGCTATACCCGTCCCGTCATGGCTGCCATCTGGGCGCCCGAGAACCGCTATCGCATCTGGTTCGAGATCGAGGCTCTTGCCTGTGAGGCCATGGCGGAGTTCGGCACGATTCCCAAGGATGCCGCAAAGACCATCCGCGAGCGTGGCGACGAGGCGATGAAGGCGTTCTCCCAGGCGGATCTTGACCGGATTGACGAGATCGAGGCCGAGACCCGCCATGACGTGATCGCCTTTCTGACGTGGCTGGCTGAGAAGGTCGGTCCGGACAGCCGTTTCGTGCATCTGGGCATGACGTCCTCGGACGTTCTTGACACCTGCCTGTCCGTGCAGCTGGTGCAGGCGACGGATCTGCTGCTGAAGGATCTGGATGCGGTTCTTGCGGCGCTGAAGAAGCAGGCTCTTGAGCATAAATATACGCTGACCATCGGCCGCAGCCATGGAATCCATGCCGAGCCGACATCGTTCGGTCTGAAAATGGCCGGGCATTATGTGGAGTTCGAGCGCAACAAGGAGCGTCTGCTGACGGCACGCAGGGAGATCGCGACCTGTGCGATTTCCGGTGCGGTCGGCACGTTCGCTCATCTGGATCCGCGGATCGAGGCCTATGTTGCGGAGAAGCTGGGGCTGGAGGTCGAGCCTGTCTCGACGCAGGTGATCCCGCGTGACCGCCATGCCGCGTATTTCTGCGCTCTGGGAGTAATTGCGAGCGGTATCGAGCGTCTGGCGACGGAGGTCCGTCACCTGCAGCGTTCCGAGGTGCGTGAGGCGGAGGAGTTCTTCCATCCGGGCCAGAAAGGCTCTTCGGCGATGCCGCATAAGCGCAATCCGGTTCTGTCCGAGAATCTGACAGGTCTTGCGCGTCTGGTGCGTGCGGCGGTGGTTCCGGCACTGGAGAATGTGGCCCTGTGGCATGAGCGCGATATCAGTCACTCTTCCGTAGAGCGGAATATCTGCCCGGATGCGACGATCGGGCTTGATTTCGCGCTGATGCGTCTGGCCGGCATGATGGAAAAGCTGCTGGTCTATCCGGACCGGATGGCGGCAAATATTGAAAGCCTTGGCGGTGTGGTGCACTCGGGCGAGGTGCTTCTCGCGCTTGCGCGCGCAGGGCTGTCCCGCGAGGATGCCTACAAGATCGTGCAGCGCAATGCGATGGCGACCTGGACGAAGCTCGGCCAGCCTGACTGCCGCAGCTTCCGTGACAATCTGCTGGCCGATCCGGAGATTTCCGGGCGGATTTCTCCGGACGTGATCGAGGCCGCGATGGACAGCAGTGCCCATCTGAAGGAAGTGGACAGCCGCTTCGCGCTGGTGTTCGGGTAAGTCCGGGAAACGCCGCAGGTTCATGTATCTTCCGCCTCCGATTAATGCTAGGAGGCGGGCGCTATCCGGGGCCGGGAGAGGTCCGTTACCGCGCGGCCCGTTCCGCGCCTCCAGTCAGTCAGGGAAGAGAATGGCCCGTCGTCGTCAGCTCTACGAAGGAAAAGCAAAGATCCTGTTCGAGGGTCCGGAGGCGGGCACGCTCGTTCAGTATTTCAAGGACGATGCAACCGCCGGGAACGGTGCGAAGAAGGGTGTGATCACCGGTAAGGGTGTCCTGAACAACCGCATCAGCGAGTATCTGATGCTGCGTCTTCAGGAGATCGGGATTCCGACGCACTTCATCCGCCGCCTCAACATGCGCGAGCAGCTCGTGCGTGAGGTTGAGATCATTCCGCTTGAGATCGTGGTGCGTAATATTGCGGCGGGCAGCCTTGCGAAACGGCTCGGGATTCCCGAAGGCACGCGGCTGCCGCGCTCGATTGTCGAGTATTACTACAAGAATGACTCGCTGAATGATCCCATGGTCGGTGAGGAGCATATCACTGCGTTCGGCTGGGCCTCGACCCATGATCTGGATGACATGGTCGCGATTTCGCTGCGCGTGAATGACTTTCTCACGGGTCTGTTTGCCGGTGTCGGGATTTCCCTGGTGGATTTCAAGCTGGAGTTCGGCAGGCTGTGGGAAGGCGAGGAGATGCGGATCGTTCTTGCTGACGAGATTTCTCCGGACAACTGTCGCCTGTGGGATATCAAGACCAGTGAGAAGCTGGATAAGGACCGCTTCCGCAGGGATATGGGGCAGGTTGAGGAGGCCTATCAGGAGGTCGCCAGGCGTCTCGGGATTCTGCCCGAAGCCGGTAACGGCGACATGAAGGGCCCCGACATTATGCAGTGAACCGGTTCTGCCGGTTCTGAGGATACAGGGCGTGTCCGCGCGGGCGGATGCTGCCGGGAGAGAGGACGAGAGATGAAACTGCGGGTCACCGTATCGCTCAGAGAGGGAGTTCTGGACCCGCAGGGCAAGGCCATTGGTCACGCCCTGCACAGCCTCGGATTCTCCGAGGTCGGGAATGTCCGTGTCTCGAAAGTGATTGAGCTGGATGTGAGCGGTCCGGACCGCGCGAAGGCAGAGCAGCGGGGCCGGGAAATGGCTGAGGCTCTGCTCGCCAATCTGGTGATTGAGGATTACAGCGTGGAGGTGTCGGAATGAGACGTCTTGTTCGTATCCTGTCCTGTGCCGCTCTTCTGTCCGGCGCATCCCTGAGCGCCGGTGAGGCAATGGCACAGCGTGTCTCTCCGATGACCGGCGGCAGTTTCGGACGGATCTGTTCCCGTCCGGCCGGTGCGCAGATCTGTGATGCCTATATCAGCGGTATGGCTGACGGCGGCGCGCTTTCGAAGATCAACGACACCACGCATGATGATTCCGGGGCTCCGGCCGGGTTCTGCATTCCGCAGACCGAGACCGGAACGGCGATGCGGACAAAGGTTGTCGCATGGCTGCGCGAGCATAAGGATGCTCAGGCCCGTCCGGTGGGTGAGGGGGTCTTTACCGCACTTCACGATGCCTATCCCTGCTCCGTTCCGAATGGCGGGAAGAAATGAAGGCCGGAATTGTCGTTTTCCCCGGAACGAACCGGGAGCGCGACATGGCGATCGCGCTGCGTTCCGTCACGGGTGTGGCGCCGGTCATGCTCTGGCATCGCGAAACCTCGCTGCCGGATCTGGATCTGATCGTCCTGCCGGGTGGTTTCAGCTATGGCGATTATCTCCGCTGCGGAGCAATGGCGGCGCATTCACCGCTGATGCGTGAGGTGCGGGATTTTGCGTCTGCCGGCGGCCATATCCTTGGTGTCTGCAACGGGTTTCAGATTCTGACTGAAACCGGGATTCTACCCGGCGCGCTGCTGAGAAATGCCGGTCTGCGCTTTCTGTCGCAGGACTGCCATTTGCGGGTAGAGCAGGCAGATTCTCCCTTCACGCGTCACTGGAAGAAGGGCGACGTATTCCGGGCACCGCTGGCGCATGGCGACGGGAATTATGTTGCCGATGTCGCCACGCTTGATCGTCTGGAAGGCGATGGGCGCATAGCGTTCCGCTATGCCGGGTCAGGCGGAGTGGTTGATGCGGGCGATGCGATTTTAAACCCCAATGGCAGCCAGCGGGCGATTGCCGGTATTCTGAGTGAGAACGGTCGTGTGTGCGGCATGATGCCGCATCCTGAGGATCTCGTGGACCCGCTCATGGGCGGGGTGGATGGCAGGCCTCTTTTCGAGGGGCTGATGGAGGCTCTGGTCCGGTGAGTGGTGCAGTGCGAGAGGTGAATGAGAGCCTTGCCCGGGAATTCGGTCTGACGGCTGAGGAATATGGCCGCGTTCTGTCCATCATGGGCCGGACGCCGAGCCTGACTGAGCTGGGCGTGTTTTCCGTCATGTGGTCGGAGCACTGCTCCTATAAATCGTCCCGTAAATGGCTCCGCACCCTGCCGACGACGGCACCGTGGGTGATTCATGGCCCCGGTGAGAATGCGGGTGTGGTAGATATCGGGCAGGGGTTGGCGGCCATCTTCAAGATGGAGAGCCATAATCATCCGTCCTTCATCGAGCCTTATCAGGGCGCGGCGACGGGTGTCGGCGGTATTCTGCGCGATGTGTTCACGATGGGCGCACGGCCTGTCGCAAATCTCAACGCGCTGCGTTTCGGGCATCCGCTGTCTCCCAGAACGCGGGAGATTGTCGATGGCGTGGTGCGGGGGATTGGCGGTTACGGCAACTGCGTCGGCGTGCCTACCGTGGGCGGAGAGGTGAATTTTCATCCGGCCTATGACGGCAATCCGCTGGTGAATGCCATGACGGTTGGCGTTGCACGGCAGGACCGTATCTTTCTTTCCGCGGCGGCCGGTATCGGTAATCCGGTTGTCTATGTCGGATCGAAGACCGGGCGTGACGGCATTCATGGCGCGACCATGTCTTCGGCCGAGTTTGACGAACACGCTCTGTCGAAGCGTCCGACGGTTCAGGTGGGTGATCCGTTCGTTGAGAAGCTGTTGATTGAGGCGTGTCTGGAGCTGATGGCCACGGATGCGATCGTGGCGATCCAGGATATGGGTGCTGCCGGACTGACGTCCTCTTCCGTCGAGATGGCAGGAAAGGGCGGAGTCGGGATTGATCTCGATCTTGATGCGGTGCCGCAGCGTGAGCCGGGCATGACGGCCTATGAGATGATGCTTTCGGAGAGCCAGGAGCGGATGCTCATGGTGCTCAAGCCGGAGCGGACCGACGTGGCGCGCGCGATTTTCGAGAAATGGGAACTCGATTTCGCTATTATCGGCACGCTGACCGATACCGGGCATATTGTTGTCCGGCACAAGGGTCAGGTTGAGGCGGATATTCCGCTCGATCCGCTGGCAGATCAGGCGCCTGTCTATGATCGCCCGCGGGCGGAACTGACAGCGCCTCAGCCGCTCGGGGAGATTTATGATCCGATCGGGCTGGAGGAGTCTCTTCTGAGGCTTGTCGGGACTCCGGATCTCGCGTCCCGGGCCTGGATATGGAACCAGTACGACAGCACGGTCGGCGGTCAGACGGTAAAGCGTCCGGGTGGTGCTGATGCGGCAATTGTCCGCGTGGAAGATACACAGCTTGGACTGGCGCTTACCACCGACTGCACGCCGCGTTACTGCTATGCCTCTCCGGCGCGGGGCGGGGCGCAGGCCGTCGCTGAAGCCTGGCGTAACATTACGGCGACCGGCGCGCAGCCTCTGGCGGTTACGGATAATCTGAACTTCGGCAATCCTGAAAAGCCTGAGATCATGGCACAGTTTGTTGCCGCGATTGAGGGCATGGGAGAGGCCTGCCGGGCGCTGGATTTCCCTGTCGTGAGCGGTAACGTTTCTCTCTATAACGAGACGAAACAGCCCGATGGCAATGCGATCGCGATCCTGCCAACGCCCGCCATAGGCGGCCTCGGGGTGCTGGAGGATGTCAGCCGGAGTGTTGGTCTGGCGATGCCGCAGAGCGGGACGCTGCTCCTGATCGGAGAGACGAAGGGGCATCTCGGACAGTCGATCTGGCTGCGTGAGGTGCTTGGCCGTGAGACCGGAGAGGCGCCGGAGGTTGATCTGGCCGCCGAGAAGCGGAACGGCGATTTCGTGCGGTCTCAGATTCTTGCGGGCAATGTTGCCGCCTGCCATGATGTTGCGGACGGAGGTATTCTCATCGCCGTGGCTGAGATGGTGATGGCCGGTAGTTCGGGATGCCGTCTCGACGTGCCTGAATCCGGTATGCGTCCGGAAGCCTACTGGTTCGGTGAGGATCAGGCCCGCTATCTTCTGGCTGTTGAGGGAGATGGTGCTGCATGTGCCGAGGCTGCCGGTAAGGCGGGCGTTCCCGTCCGTGTGCTTGCGTCCATAGGCGGAGACAGCCTGGTTCTTCCGAGTGGCGCGACTCTTTCCGTTGCGCGTCTGCGTACTGAGAATGAGGCGTTTTTTCCGAAACTGATGGCGCGGCAGTAAACTGTCGCTTCTGACCGGCATGCGGAGCTGATATTATGGCAATGGAAGCCTCAGAGATCGAAGCCTATATCCGCAAGGCATTTCCCGATGCGGCAGTGACGATCGAGGATCTGGCAGGTGACGGAGATCACTATGCCTGCACGGTTGTAAGTGAGGCCTTCCGGGGTCTCCCGCGCGTGAAGCAGCATAAGCTTGTTTATGACGCCCTGCAGGGCCATATGGGGGGTACGCTGCACGCGCTTGCTCTCCAGACACGGGTTCCGTGATCCGCGGAACGGTGGCGAGAACTGCAGGAATGACAATTTGAAGGAATATGCACGTGTCTGACCAGGTCGCTCAGCAGATCAGATCCCTGATTGATGCAAATCCTGTCACTCTTTTCATGAAAGGCACGGCGGATTTTCCGCAGTGCGGATTTTCTGCCCGTGTCGTGCAGATCCTGAATCACTTCGGGGTGGCGTTTAAGGACATCAACGTACTGGCGGATCCGGCTCTGAGGGAAGGGATCAAGACCTATTCCGAATGGCCGACGATCCCGCAGCTTTACGTTAAGGGCGAATTTATCGGTGGCTGCGATATTGTAACCGAGATGGCGCGCGATGGTGAGCTTCAGAGTTTTCTGAGCGAAAAAGGGGTGGAAACGTCCGTTTCCGGGTGATTCCCGGGTTGTTCTTTGGGTAACAGGCGGTTACGGTCATCTGGAATTTCAGAATGAGAGACGTGATGATCGCAACCCTGGCCCGTAGAATCTCCTTTGCCTTCATGACAGGCGGACTTTTCGGGGCTGTTGCTGCTCCGGCTCATGCGGAACGCGTCATTTCTGATTATGAGGCCGGAAAGCTGACACTGGAGTCTCTGACTGCGGCACCGGCTGTGCATTACGTTCATCGCGTTTCTGCACATCGGGCCGTTTCTCATGCTGCACGTGGCTCACGGTCCCAGCAGCGTTCGCTTGTGCATCTTGCTTCCTATCATCCGAAGGCAACCGTGCACGCTGCCGCGGCAACGCGCCGTCGTCATCACACCTAATATTTACCTTCTTTAAGTAATTCAGGCAGGCGCAGATGATCTCAGGTCATCTGCGTTTTTTTATGCTGGCCAGCGTAGATATCTGTTCTCAGGTAAGCCTGAATCCGTCCCTGATATGCTCTATACGGCTATCTGCAGAGAGCAGGATGACGTCGAAACGGATCGAGTCATAAATCCATTCAGGATTGCGGGAGATAAGGATTTCCGCAGATGCTGCCAGCCTCTTCTGCTGTCGGAGCGACAGGCTGAATGCAGCGTCCTCAAGGGTCTTTCTTCTCTTGACCTCAACGAAGATGAGAACGCCACCCTGTAATGCAACAAGGTCGGTCTCACCGGCAGGTGTTTTTGCCCGGTGCAGAAGAATCGTCCAGCCGGATTCCGAAAGAAACTGAGCAGCCTGATCTTCTGCGGAAAGTCCGGATTCCCAGGCTTTCCGCCCTCTGCTGCTTCTGATTTCCCTTTCGTTCAGGGAACCAGCACCGTTGCGGTTGCGGAGCAGGCAATACCTTCCTCCCGACCCGTAAAGCCCAGCTTCTCCGAAGTGGTGGCCTTGACGGAAATACGGTTGATATCGACCTGCAGGAGTGAGGCAAGACGCTCACGCATGGCCTGTGCATGCGGACCGATTTTCGGGCGCTCGCAGATCAGGGTCACGTCCGCATTGACCAGCATACCGCCTTTTTTACGGATCAGTTCACCCGCATGGACGAGGAAGCGGGAACTGTCTGCATCCTTCCATTTATTTTCGCTTGGCGGGAAGTGGCGGCCGATATCGCCTTCTGCCAGAGCGCCGTAGATGGCATCGCACAGAGCATGAATCCCGACATCTGCGTCGGAATGCCCGGCCAGGCCCCGGTCATAGGGGATCGGGATGCCGCACATGATCAGCGGACGGTTCTCCGCAAATGCATGGACGTCATATCCGAAGCCGGTCCGGGGCAGTAATGTCGGACCAATCAGGCGTTCGAGGCGCATGAGGTCCTCCTCATAGGTCAGTTTGATATTATCTTCGGAGCCTGGCACCAGCGCGACGCTGAAGCCCGCTGACTCGAACAGGAGTGCGTCATCCGTTGCCTCTGCGGATGAGGCGTTCCGGTGCAGATCGCGCAGGAGAGGGAAACGGAATCCCTGTGGTGTCTGGGCACGATACAGCCCTTCCCGGGATACGGTACCGCTGATCACACCATTCTCACCGCGTTTGAGCGTGTCGGCCACGCGAACAGCCGGAATAGCCCCCGAATGCTCTGCGAGTGCTGCAATCACGCTTTCGGTAAGACGAGCCGGAACGCAGGGTCTTGCGCCATCATGCACAAGTACGAGATCCGGACGCTCGGCTTCCGGGAGACGATCCAGAGCTTCCAGACCTGCACGAACGCTGTCCTGACGCATTTCACCACCCGGGACAGGGGGTAATACGGACAGTCCGGACAGGGCCTCGCTCAGTGATTCGGGATGACCGACCGGCTGAAGGATCGAGATATGAGGCAGCAACGCTTCCGCTGCGTGGCGGATGACGGGCTTCCCTCCGATCTGAAGGAACTGCTTGGGCGTGCTGGTTCCGCTTTCGCGGGCGTAGCGGCTGCCGGTTCCGGCGGCCAGAAGGATGGCGGCAACTTTCATGATCGCATGACATGCGGCGAGCAGCGGATTCCGTCAAGAGTCCCGCGGCTTGTCCGATAGTCACTTACGATCGTTTTTATCAGGCTTATCTGCTAATCCGGGCGGATCAGATCATCCGGCAGGGAAATATGTGATGAAGGCGGCACCGGGGCTTTGGTATGAGAAAATCAGCACTTGGGTAGTCTGTTTCTATACAGGCTGTGTTTTTATCATGGGCCTTGCGCTTGCCGGTCAGGCGACACCGATCAGCGGGATTGATGAAGAGGCGCATTTCAAGCGGGCTCTGATGATTTCAGAGGGTATATTTTTCGCGCCTCGCTTCGGTCCGAACGACTGGGGAGGCGAGCTGGATACCCGGATTCTCGGCTATACCGACTGGTTCCACGAGAGGATGTTCCATACCTCGGCGCTTGCGGCGGGGCGCGAGGAGGCAGGGGTGCTGGCCCTTAAGCTCAGTCAGGAGCCACGTCGCTTCAGGAGGGAAAGCTTTCCTTCCACTGCATCCTATGCGCCCGTGCCTTATCTCCCGGCAGCAGCCGGATTGCTGATAAGCAGGATTTCCGGAGCCTCCGTTGATGTACAGTTTATGGCTGGGCGCGTTTTAAATATAATTTTTTATTCAATATCAATGTTCTTTGTATATTACCTTATGCCGAGATTTAAGTTGCTCGCGCTTGCCGTTCTGACAACACCGACTGCGGTTCACCTGTCTGCATCTTACAGTGCAGATCCGGTCTCAAATATTCTGGCAGCCTTATTCGTGGCTTACTGGTTGAGGCTGTTTCTGAATGAGGCCGGGCAGCCCCTCAGGGTGGGTCAAATGGCTGCTCTGTCGGCTCTTGCGTTCTTACTTTGCATGACAAAAATTCCTTTTATAATACTGATTTTACAAATTATTTTTATTCCTTTGCACTCGGGAAAAAGCAGATGGAATGATCTGGCCGTCAAAGCTGTGATGACCGGTATCCCTGTTGCCGGCGGGCTGGCGTGGAATGCCGCATATCCGTTTGTTCCGGGTCGTTACTGGGGCAGCGGGGCTGATCCTCATGCAACGCTGCAGCTTTTATTTCACCATCCGCTGATACAGACAAAAGTGCTGATGGCGGATATTCGTGATCATCTCTGGAGCTGGTGGGTGGATGGTTTCAGTCGCTTCTGTACAGGTCCTCTGCCGTATTATTTTGTTGTCGACGGCGCTGTGCCGGTCATCGGATTTGCGGCCCTTGCCGGGATATGCCTCACGGAAGGAGGTGCCTTGCCACGGCGCTGGCCGGGAGTTCTTCTGATCTGTTCAGGGCTGGCTTTTGCGCTTTTGAACCTGATTGCATTCAAGGTCGGTTTTGCACCGCCCGGCGCGGCTTACATCACCGGGTTGCAGGGGCGTTATTTTATTCCGGCCTGGTTGTGCGTGTCAGCCGGGATCGGTCTGCTCGTTCCGGGAAGGCTCTGGCTCCGGAGTGCGGCCGTTCTGTGCTTTGCAGTTTATGCGGGGGTGGTTATCCGCGTTTTTGCCCATATGATGCCGCTTTACACTCCCTGGTGGCACTGATTTTCAGAAACTGCTGCATCCGTATCCGGCAAGCAGTCCGACTGATTGCTGGGAAAAGCGGGTTTTATAGCTTTCGCGTATCACACTGATTTTCCGGGCGGTTTCCGGTGTGTCCCGGGTTACGATCCAGACGAGATGGGAGGGTTCGGAAGTGATTTTTCCGTCTCTACGGCCCCGCCATTGTCCCTGACCCGGCAGAACGGTCAGACCGTCAGGGAAGAGCGGAGTTATGCTGCGGCTGAGGAAATCCTGCCATCCCGAAGTCGTGATGGGAGTTCCGTCCGGGCGTGTCTGACCGAACATCAGAGTCACCTGCAGAGAGGGATCAGCAGAACGGCATACGGATGATGCCGGCGGGCCGCTGCAGGCCGGGATCAGCAGAAACAGCGGCAGAATGATAAGAAATCTGAGCATCAGTCCGGTTCGGGGACCAGGCCATTATCAAGCCCTCTGCGCAGTTCCTGCCCGGTCGTGCTGTCGGGATCGATCAGGCGTTCTCTGAGGAACAGGTCAGTCAGAACCAGGTTGACGTTGAATTTGAAGTCATTCGTATCGCGGACGCGCTCAAACACCTCATGAATGCTCATAAGAGAGAAATGATCGACCTCACCATCGGCCGGAGCGGGGTGAAATGTTTCCGGCAGTTCGAGGTCATAGCAGTGCAGAATATCGCGGCGCAGCCCTTCCGGGCGGGCAATCGTATAGACCAGCCGCGCGGTATGACTGGCACGTGCGACGATATCTGCCGGCATGCTGGCTTCCTCGGCCGCTTCCTTGCGCAGGGCCTCATCCGGCGACAGACCTGCAGAAACGCCCCCGGCCACGAGGTGGTCCAGTTTGCCCGGGTCAAGCCGCTTGGTGGCTGCCCGATGACCTACCCACAGGAAGAGACCGTCCTTGCGGCGGACCAGCCCGTTCATATGCACGCCGCGCGCCCGGAAGCCGAAAAGCGGCAGGGCACCGCGATCGATACGTGCTTCAGCCCGATCAGAATCCGGGTCGGGTGCCACGTCAAAAAGTTCGTTATGCGGTTTATAAAGCCCCTGATTGGCAAGTGTATTGCCTAGAGCCTCGAGTTGCCCCGGATCATCCAGTGCGAATCCCGCCTCGGTCTGGCGAATGGAGTCGCTCTGCGCCAGGGTAGGCGCGAGAACCGGATCAATCCAGCCTGCCTTCTTTCCGGCGAGTCGGAATAATGTCCGGTTTCCGGGCAGGGTGGCTTGGTTGCACTCATGAAGGTGGCGGAGAAACGGGTCCGGAGAAGGCAAGGGGAGAACTCCAGGAAGCGAAGACAGGTCTAACCTGACGCATCGGCCGCATGACGGAAAGGGCAGAAGGGATCATACCCCGGTGAGGCCTGATTGCCGGGCTGCGGGGGTTGAAAAATATTGGCAGGCCACTCACATCGTGTCCTTATGAGTCCTCCCGACAGCGCGAACAGCGCAGCCCTGAGCAAACCCGTATCCCTCACGATTTCCAGGCTTCTGCCGTATCTCTGGCCGGATAATGCACCCTGGATGCGAGCGCGGCTGGTCCTTGCGCTGCTGATGATCGTCGTGGGTAAGCTGGTCGCCATCTTCGTACCGTTTCTCTACAGCCGCATCGTGGACCGGCTTGGTCATGCAGGATATGCGGCGGGTGTGGCTACGGTTCCCGTTGCTCTCATCCTCGGATACGGGCTGGTCAGGATCAGTGCGGCGGCGTTCAATGAATGGCGTGACTCGGTTTTTGCCCCGGTGCGGTATCGCGTCGCACGTGTGGCTGCCATGCGCAGTTTCCGGCACATGCACGGGCTGTCCCTGCGCTTTCATCTTGATCGCAGGACAGGAGGGGTAACGCGGGCTATCGAGCGAGGCACCGAGGCGATCGAGACGCTGCTTCGCATGGCGCTGGTCATCTTTCCGACGCTTCTGGAAGCGCTGATCGTTACGATTGTGATATGGTGGCTGTTCGACCTGCGCTACGCAGCCATCATTCTTGTGGCTGTCGGAATTTATATCGTGTTCACGCTGAAATTCACGTCATGGCGCATTGGTATTCGCCGCCGGATGAATGAGAGCAACAGTGAGGCGACAGGGAAGGCGCTGGACAGTCTGCTTAATTACGAGACTGTAAAATATTTTGGTAATGAAGAGCACGAGGCTGGCAGGTATGATGAGGCACAGGCCCGGTATGAACGGGCGGCTGTAAGGACACAGTATTCGCTCAGTGCACTGAATTTTGGTCAGGCTGCGATAATTGCCTTGGCCGTGACTGTCATCATGCTTCTGGCTGGTCATGATGTTTCTGTCGGAAAGCTGACAATCGGCAAGTTCGTCCTGATCAACACATATCTTATGCAGCTTTATATGCCGCTCAACTTCTTGGGATCGGTCTACAGTTCAATCCGCACGGCGCTTGTGGATCTGGAGCACATGTTCGGTCTTCTGGAGGAAAACCAGGAAATTCGCGATCCGGAGTCACCCGTACCGATGAAGGCGACCCTGGCTGAGGCGAAGGCTGCGGAGATACGGTTTGAGGATGTCCACTTCGGCTACACGAAGGCGCGCGAAATTCTCCGCGGCGTCAGCTTTGACGTGCCTGCAGGGGGCATGCTGGCGATCGTCGGGCCGACCGGGGCAGGGAAGTCCACTATCAGCCGTCTCCTTTTCCGCTACTACGATGTCTGGTCCGGGCGGGTTCTTGTGGACGGGACGGATGTCAGGGATCTGCAGCAGTCTGACCTGCGGGCTGCGATAGGCGTCGTGCCACAGGATACTGTACTCTTTAATGAGACGATCGGCTATAACATTGCCTATGGCCGCCTCGGATCAACGCAGGAAAAGGTTGAGAACGCGGCAAGGCTGGCGCAGATTCATGATTTCATAATGTCTTTGCCCGATGGTTATCAGACACGCGTCGGTGAACGCGGGCTGAAGCTGTCCGGAGGGGAGAAGCAGCGGGTTGCGATTGCCCGCACGATTCTGAAGGATCCCCGGATTCTCCTTCTGGATGAGGCCACAAGCGCGCTTGATACGCATACGGAGAGAGAAATCCAGCAGGCGTTACGCGCGGTTTCCGCGGAGCGTACGACGCTTGTGATCGCACATCGCCTTTCTACGGTTGTTGATGCGGATCAGATTCTGGTACTGGCAGGCGGACAGGTGCAGGAGCGGGGTAATCATGCTGAGCTTATTGCGCTTGGCGGTCTGTATGCCAATATGTGGGCATCACAGGATGCCGGAACCGAACAGGAAGCAGCTGCGGTCTGAGACCGGAGCCGGATGGAGGCGGTCCGCCGTCTCCGGTATTTAGAAGCAGAGGAAGCAGGTCATGTCTCAGGCACAGGGTAACCAGCAGCAGATTCCGGAAGAGCTCGCTCAGTGCGGTATTGCCGTCGAGAAGCTGGCTGAAGAGCTGTATAAAGAGAATCATAACCCGATCTCGATCGCATCAGCCCTGCTGGGCGGCGCGCTTGGCCTTCTGGCCCGCACGCTGGACGCTGATACGATCCTCAAGATTCTGGACAGCGCCGCTGCCAGCGTGCGTTCGGGTGATCTTCACCGCTCCGTTCAGGTGGCGCAGCAGACGCCGGGCGCCTGAACCGTCGTATAATGCGGCATGAGAGTGCAGTCTCTACTTGACGCCGGGCGCAGGCTCCTCCATAAGCCGCGCCAGATCGAGATCGAATTTGCCGGGCTCTGCCTCGGCCTGAATGTCTGAACCGAGGATAACATGTCACGTCGCTGCCATATTACCGGCAAGGGCGTTATGACCGGCAATAATGTCAGTCACGCCAATAACAAAAGCCGTCGCCGTTTTCTGCCGAACCTGCAGGATGTTTCGCTCCTGTCCGACGTTCTGGGTGCATCCGTGTCCATGCGCGTCACAACCCGCGGGCTGCGTACCATTGAGCACAACGGCGGCCTTGATGCGTTTCTGCTGACCACGCCTAACCGGAATCTGCCGGAGGAGGCTCAGGTTGTGAAGCGTCGCATCCTGCGTGCTCAGGCAAAAAAGGCTGCTACAGCCAGCGCCTGATTTCAGGTTTTTCCGGCTGCTTCTGAACCTCCGGGTTCTGCAGCCGGTTCTGTCATTCATCGGGCGCGAGGGAATGATCCTGTCGCGCCCGGTCTGTTTTCCGGAGACTCCCCGTGTCTGCCACATCCGAACTTTCAAAGATCCGTAATATCGGGATCACGGCGCATATCGACGCCGGCAAGACCACCACGACTGAGCGAATCCTGTATTATACCGGTGTGTCTCATAAGATCGGTGAGGTGCACGAGGGTAATACTACCACTGACTATATGGCGCAGGAGCGTGAGCGTGGTATCACGATCACGTCCGCTGCCGTGACGTGTGAGTGGAAAGATCACCGCATCAACATCATCGATACGCCTGGCCACATTGACTTCAATATCGAAGTCAACCGTTCGCTCCGCGTGCTTGATGGCGCGATCTTCATTATTGAAGGTGTGGCCGGTGTGCAGCCGCAGTCCGAGACCAACTGGCGTCTTGCTGACCGCTACAACGTGCCGCGTATCATCTTCATCAATAAGCTGGATCGCACGGGTGCCGATTTCTATCGGGCTTTCGATACACTGAAAGAGAAGCTGGATATCGTCGCTGTCCCGCTGCAGCTTCCGATCGGTGCTGAGGAAAACTTCCTCGGTGTTGTCGATCTGGTTGAGATGAAGGCAATCGTCTGGGAGGGCGGTGAGCTTGGTGCGAAATTCCATGATGAGGAAATTCCCGCCGATCTGAAGGAAAAGGCTGCGGAAGCACGTCAGGTTCTTCTCGATACGGCTCTGGCTGTCGATAACGACGCCATGGAAGAGTATTTCGAGAAGGGCGACGTCTCTGTTGAGACTCTGAAGAAGTGCATCAAGAAGGGTGCGATCTCCGGCGACTTCCGTCCAGTTCTTTGCGGCACGGCCTTCAAGAACAAGGGCGTTCAGCCGCTGCTTGATGCCGTCATTGATTATCTGCCGGCTCCGGACGACGTTGAGGGTATCCGCTGCGCCCCGCCGGAAGGTGAAGAAGAGGCTGATGATAAGGATCTGCCGATCATCCCGGTTGATCCGAATGGTAAGTTCGCTGGTCTGGCCTTCAAGATCATCAATGATAAATATGGTACGCTGACCTTTGTCCGTGTCTATCGCGGTGTTCTGAAGACGGGTGATACCGTTCTGAACACGACGAAAGGGCATAAGGAGCGTATTGGCCGTATCTATCAGATGCATGCTGATAAGCGTGAAGAGCTTCAGGAAGTCCATGCGGGTGATATCGCTGCCTTCGTCGGTCTGAAGGATTCCCAGACTGGTGACACGCTTGCTGATGCCTCTGATCCGGTTGTTCTTGAGCGCATGAGCTTCCCGGTTCCGGTTATCGACATTTCTGTCGAGCCGAAAACCAAGGACGGCGTCGAGAAAATGACGCTTGCGCTGCAGAAGCTGGCGGGAGAGGATCCCTCTCTGCGTCTGAAAACCGATCAGGAAACGGGTCAGACGATCCTGTCCGGTATGGGTGAACTTCATCTGGACATCATCATTGACCGTCTGCGCCGTGAATATGGCGTTGAGGCCAATGTCGGTGCTCCGCAGGTGGCGTATCGTGAGACGATCACGAAGGCGCATACCGAGACATATACCCACAAAAAGCAGTCCGGTGGTTCCGGTCAGTTCGCTGAGGTGAAAATCGAGTTTGCTCCGCTGGAGCGGAACGAAGGTATTCACTTTGAAAACAGTGTGGTCGGCGGTGCCGTGCCGAAGGAATATATTCCTGCTGTTGAAAAGGGTATTCGCGTTCAGTCCAGCACGGGCGTGCTCGCAGGCTTCCCGACTGTGGACTTCAAGTTCAGGCTGCTCGACGGTAAGTACCATGACGTTGACTCGTCTGCTCTGGCGTTCGAGATCGCGGCAAAGGCCTGTTTCCGTGAAGGTATGAAGAGTGCCGGTCCGGTCATTCTTGAGCCGATCATGGATGTGGAGATCACGACCCCGAATGATCACGTTGGTGACGTCGTGGGTGACCTGAACCGTCGCCGTGGAATGATCCAGAGTCAGGAGACGGCCGGTTCCACCGTTATGGTTCGCGCTCAGGTGCCTCTGAAAGAGATGTTCGGCTACATTTCTCACCTGCGTTCCATGACGAAGGGACGTGCTTCCTTCACCATGCAGTTCCATCACTACGATCCGGTTCCGCGTAACGTGGCTGAGGAAATCATGGCTAAATCAGCCTGATTTGGATCATTTTTTCTGGAAAAGCCGACCTGCGAAGGTCGGCTTTTTTATTGAGAGCTGACTGGTTTTTTGAAATTAATCGTATGAACTGGCAGTAAGTTCAGCTGTATAAAAGCCTGGAGGCTTGGCTTGGTATATGTAACTTGAGATCCTCAATTTAAAATTGAGGGTATATGGTAAGGGCAGACAGAAGTTCTTTAAATCATGAGTCTGTTTTTTAAAATTTGAGAAATTTACGCGAAGGGTAGCTCTTAGAAGAGAAATATCGATTTAGAGTAGAATCCAATATAAATAATAAAATATTCTGAAAATCAGATTTACTGAAAATCACACATCAAAAAGATTAATCTTAGTTCCGGATTTTGGTTTCTTTATTTTACCAAGAATATCGCAGACGCGGGAAACTACAAAACTCCAGTCTCTGGGATTTTCCTGACGTATGATCCTCATATCGGGATACCACAGACTTTCTTCTGTATCTGTCTGCCAGCGCCAGCAATTATCATAACGATCCATCATGATAACAGGCCGCCCGATAGCACCGGCGAGGTGGACGATGGACGTATCCACGGCAACCAGGAGGTCCAGCTTCATCAGGAGGGCTGCCGTATCTTCCATTGTCTGAAGATGTTCTGTCGGGTCGGAGATATGAAAAGTGGCCGGAGCTTCTGCCAACTGCTTATAGTAAGGGCCTTTCTGAAGGCAGACCAGGTTTATGTTCCTGACATCTTTGAGCTTATAAAGATGGCTCAAAGGCATGGAACGTCGGCGATCCGTCATGAAGGCTCCCGTCTGCTCAGGACGCGGAGCGCCTCCCCAGACGAGACCAACGGATAGCTTTCGGCCATCAGGCGTAAAGGCTGACATTTCCCGTATTTTAGACTTGGAAACCTGCAGATAAGGAACCTTCTGGCCCCATCTTTCCGATGTGGCTGAAAATACGCGGGCCAGACTTATGAACGGGCAGTGCCAGTCATATTCAGGCAGGCTGCCACCAACCTGCACTTTGTAGACCCCGGGAATATTCCGGCAGAGCGCCTCAAGCTCCGGCGGTACCCAAAGATGCACCAGCGCGCCACGTGCAACTAGGCATGAGACATAGCGGAGATACATGAGTGTATCCCCGAGCCCTTCTTCCTGCGTGATAAGAATAACCACCCCGTCGAGCCGGTCATGTTCATTCAGACCGGGGAGCATTCTTTCAGGCGGGAGATTAGTGTGCTGCGGCAGTCTGAGCCGCCATTCATGCTCCTGCCATCCCTGTGCCCACATACCGTTCTTGAGAAGCGCGATGGAGTGGTTCAGTCTGATCTGGGCATCATCCGGGCACATCGAAATGGCCTTGTGGTGCGCCTTCATGGACTGATCAGGCAGTCCTGCCGCTGAGAGGATACATCCGAGATTTGAGTATCCGTTGGCGGTATGAGGATTGATATCAAGAGCCTCACGAAAATGGATCAGACAGCGGTCGAAATCTCCGGACTCAAATTCTGCGATCGCAAGCAGGTTGAGTGTCTCGACACTGTGTGGATTCTGGTCGAGGGCTGTTCTGAGGATGCGAATACTTTCCTCAAACTCACCGGCCTGATTAAGGCACTCACCGAGTGCATTATAGATGACGATGTCACGGGGATGACGCCGGAGAAGCTCCTGGAAAAGAAGTTTTGCGTTCTGCCTTCCGTTCTGTTCAGAGAAAAAGCGTAGAACATCAAAACAGAGCCTGCCGCGCCCCATGTGTTCGGTATTCTCAACCAGATCAGCAGCCTGCGTATATTCTCCGGCTCCAGCACAGGCGACAATCATAAGAGCCTGAACGCAGGATGTCATATCGGCGGGGGAAAAGCGCCGGAGCTGTTCCAGCGCTGTGGTGAACCGTCCGGCCCTGAGTTCTTCATAAAGACGACGGATAAGGAGGTCGTCCGGGCGGAGCGGTTCACTCACGACAGTTCTGAGCCTTCAGCAAGCGGACTTAGGCGGCCTTCATACGGGCCGTAAGTTCCTGCAGCACTTCAGCAGGATCTTTTTTCTCAAGAATGGCGACCTCAGCCACGAAGCGCTCCTGTGCGGCCTCGAACAGCTTTCTTTCACTGAAGCTGCCGTCCAGGCTGTCCACATTGCGTCTCAGATCACGCAGAACCTCTGCGATCTGCACGAGATCACCCGAGTTGATTTTTTCCTGATAGGCAACAGCCCGGCGCGCCCACATGCCCTTGCTGACGTGAGGCTTGCCCTTGATCACGGTCATGGCTTTATCGACGATCTCGCGGGAGACGATCTTGCGTAGCCCGGCCTTACGGGCCTTTGCCAGAGGAATCCGGAGAGTCATCTGATTGTCGGGGAAAGAAATCTGGATCACTTCCAGTTTCGTTCCCGCAATTTCATCAACACCGATCCGGTCAACGCGACCGACACCATGTGCTGCGTATACGATCGCATCGCCTTCGCGAAACGGATCTTCGTCCTCGATTTTCGCTTTTTTCGCCTGCGCGGCGGTTGCCGCTGCCGCAGAGCGGGCCATTGCGTCTGTAACGCCGCCTTTGGGTGTGGTTCTGAAAGTGCTCATATGCTGGTTTATAACATAAAATATTATGACTGTCTTGTGTCAGCAGGTGAGCGCAGGCAGGAAAAAGAATCTGCTCCGAACCGGTCGTGCTTCTGAAAATCAGAGGAAAATACGGATTAGAGAGCGGATTACCGGAAGCGGTTCAGTGGGCCGGTCCGGCCTTACCGCCGCCTTTCATTGCACTGAGCAGGAAGCACAGGGGTACGGCCATGGCTGCTGCCATTGAGAGAATGACAAACACCTGATTGTAGGCCAGCGTCGTCACCTGACGGCTGAAATCAGTATAGAGCGCGTTCATGGCGAAGCTGTCTACCGCGTGCACTGAAATACCGTGATCCGTGGCCACCTGCCGGGCCTGGGCAAGATAATCGTTATAGGGCTGGCTGTAGGGCACCATGTTGTGGACCATGCCGTTCTGCCGCGCCTGCCTCGTTTCGGTGATCAGTGCGATCACGCCGGAAATCGACAGAGAGCCCATAACGTTACGGGACATGCTGAACATGGCGGAGCCGTCGGAGCGTAGACGGGCCGGGAGTGTGGAATAGGCGATTGTGGAAAGCGGCACGAACAGGAACGCGAGGCACGCTGTCTGGCTGAGCCGATAGAACACCATATGCCAGAAATCGAGCTGCGGTACGAGATGCGCGGACCAGAACAGGGCGATGGATAATGAGCCGAACCCGAAGGCAATCAGGGACCGGACCGACATCAGGTTCATTAATCGTCCGACCAGGGGAATGAGCACGATCACGGCCACTCCCCCGGGGGAAAGCACCAGTCCGGCCAGAGTTGCGGTGTAGCCCATGACCTGCTGCGCATACTGCGGAACGACGATGGAGGAGGAGTAGAGCAGGGCGCCCATCATCCCGACCAGAAATGTGCCGACTGCAAAATTTCTGTCCCGGAAGACCGCAAGATCGACGGCCGGATGCCGGTTCCGCGGGCTGAGCAGCCACAGGACGGCCGAAGTCAGTCCGGATACGGCCAGGATCGCCATCACGCAGATGAAACCGGAACCGAACCAGTCATCATCCTCTCCGCGATCCACCATCACTTCAAGGCAGCCGAACCCCAGCGTGATCAGGCAGATACCCAGCGTGTCGACGGGAGCCGACTGTTTGCATGCCCATGGCGGATCCTCGACGAGAAACGCAACGGACAGCATGGTCAGGATGCCGAACGGAACATTGATGAAAAAAATCCACCGCCAGGAGAAGCTGTCGGTAATCCACCCGCCCAGCGTCGGCCCGAGGACCGGGCCGACAACAGTGGCAATGGCCGTAAGACCGAAAGCGGCTGCGCGCTTTTCAGGCGGGAAGGTATCCAGAATGATGGATTGCTGACACGGCTGGAGACCGCCGCCGAAAAACCCCTGCATAAGGCGGAAAATGATCAGCTGTCCAAGGCCTGTTGCGATCCCACAAAGGAACGAGGACAGGGTAAACATCGCAATGCAGATCAGGAAGTAGCGTTTCCGGCCGAACACCTTTGCGAGCCAGCCGGAAATGGTCAGGACGATGCCGTTGGCCACGAGGTAGGATGTCAGCGTCCAGGTCGCGTCATCATAGGTTGAGGAAAGACTGCCGGCGATATGGGGCAGGGACACGTTCACGATGGTCGTGTCCAGGATTTCCATAAAGGCCGCCAGCGTTACGGCCAGGGCGACCAGCCACGGATTATGTGCCGGTTTCCATGAGGACCGCGCCTGCTCGTCGGAAGCTGCGGCGTCACTCATGGAGCGCTGTCATTCCCGTGGTGTGAGGGTGTCGTATCAGTATGCACTGTCGGTACGACGGACAGCCCGAGCGCCAGCGGGACGTCCGGATCAAGGCCGCTGTCGATCAGGATTTTTACGGGAACGCGCTGGACGATCTTTACAAAATTTCCGGTGGCGTTTTCCGGGGGGAAGGCACTGAACGCCGCACCTGATCCTTTCTGAAGCGAATCCACGTGCCCCTTAAGGCTGTGGGACGGATAGGCATCCACCGAGATGTCAGCCTGCTGTCCGGGCCGGATCCGGGTGATCTGTGTTTCCTTGAAATTTGCCACGACCCAGACCTCAGGCGATGTGATCGCCATCAGCTTCTGACCGGTCGAGACGTAATTCCCTTTTTCTATATTTCTCTGCGATATCCAGCCATCGACCGGAGCACGAATAACGGTCCATTCCAGGTTGAGCTCGGCGCGGACAAGCTGTGCGCGGGCGCTGGCGAGGTCAGCTTCCTGCTGAGAGGTCTGGGCAACAGTGCTGCCGATATTTTCCTCAACCGGCTCGGAAGCTGTAACCTGGGCCTGAGCCGTGAGCACGCGGGCGACGGCCATATCCAGCGCGGCCTTGGAGTAGTCTATATCCTGCTCGGACGTTGCCGCTCTCATGATGGAATGCTGGCGTCTGTAATCCGTGCGGGCCTTGAATTCATCCGCTCTGGCCTGGCCGAGCTGTCCTCTGGCCTCATCCAGCTGGGCGGGGAATCTCTTGCGGGCGATGGCCTGCTGTAATCTGTATGTATCGACGGCAGCCTCGGCACGTCGGACGGAGGCCGCCGCCTGATCACGTGCGGCAATCCAGTCCCTCTGATCGATGCGGATCAGTTCCTGTCCGGCATGGACGAACTGATTGTCGTTGACCAGCAGATCGGTTGCATACCCGCTGACGTGCGGGACAATGGCGATAATTCTGCCCTGGGTATAGGCGTCGTCCGTGTCCTCATCGAAGCGGTGCAGGAACCAGTAGAGAGTCGCGCCGGCAATCAGGAGCAGGGTGATCAGTACAAGTATGATGCGTCTGCGTGACTTCGTGCGAGCGGACGTTTTTTTCTGCTCGTCCGTTGCGGGTTCAGACGTGCTTCCGGATTCCTGCTGACTGACCATACATACTCCGCAGTGACATTGCTTCCGGTCGCAGACCGGCACCCGATGGCAAGGCAGGAGCAGGAGAGGCGGAGCAGAGCGAGAGATAAAACTCTGTTAAAGCCGTTATGGCAACCGTCTGAATTTTCCGGGCGCGAAAGTCTTGACCCGACGTAAGGAATGGGTATTTAGAGCAGCACTGACCATACGGGCAGATCACCGGGATAATCGGGGCATATATCCGTATTTCAGGCCGGGTTAGCACAGTGGTAGTGCAGCGGTTTTGTAAACCGAAGGTCGGGGGTTCAAATCCCTCACCCGGCACCACGGATTTCCCCCAATCTAAATTGGCTTTTGTTGCGCAATAGGTGGAAGGGCTTCCCTGTTTGGATCCGGTCTGTTAGCTGGTTTTTCATGAGCAGGCCGAAGCAGATGCGCTCCCGAACGTCGAACTGGTCCTCTTACAACGCCGCACTGAAGAAGCGTGGATCTCTGGCGGTATGATTTGATCCGTCCATGAGGTGGGCGGGCCTTCCGACGGGGTGCTGCGGTCGTCAGCCGGGTTACAGAGATGCCGCGATCCAGACCTGTCTGACACTGAAGGTTCTGTTCGGTTTTG
>NZ_JAJJND010000025.1 GCF_029759835.1 Acetobacter sp. AN02 | reverse complement strand
GCACGGCTTCACGCAGCATAAGACAGGTCAGCCTCAGCCCTATGATCCGCAAAATGCCCAACCCGACAGGCTGCTAGAGAGAAGATACTTCTTGATCTTTGGCAGGTCCCGACATAGATAAAGCCCATAAATCACGACCCGGTGCCGTACATCCGGGTCAGAGAGGATTTTCCAATGTCCCTCACTGATGCGGACACAGAGACTGTCCGGACGACTGATCCTGCCGCCTTTATCATGAATGGTGCGTCTGACCCTGCAGCGGTCCTCAGGCGCGCCCGTGAATCTCTGGGGCCGGAAGTTGCGATCCTGTCTTCCTTCGGGGCCGAATCTGCCGTGCTTCTGGCTTTTGCGGCTGAGGCCGATCCCGATTTCCCCGTTCTCTTTCTTAATACCGGGCAGCATTTTCCCGAGACGCTCGAATATCGGGCGGCTCTGGCGGACAGCCTGGGGCTGCGGAACGTGATCAATATCAGCCCTTCAGAAAAAGCGATCCATGATCGTGATCCGGAAGGACAGCTCTGGGCCTTTGATCCTGACGCCTGCTGTGCCCTGCGCAAGGTTGAGCCCATGAATCTGGCTTCCGCCGGATATCGTGCTCTCGTGACGGGCCGTAAACGTTCTCAGGCTATGACACGTCATCGCCTGGAAATCGTGCAGACGGAAGCTGATGACTCCCTGCGTATCAATCCGCTGGCGGACTGGACGCCGGAGGAGCTTGAGGCTGAAATGACCCGTCGCAATCTGCCCCGCCATCCCCTCACGCAGCGCGGCTATCCCTCTATCGGCTGTGCGCCCTGCACGCAGCCCGTCGGAGAGGGAGACGACCCGCGCGCCGGTCGCTGGGCCGGATTTTCCAAAACCGAATGCGGTATTCACCGGGCGGTGTGAGCCGCCCTTATCCTGTTTCTGACCTCTATCGGAAGAATCTCATGTCAGCCGATCATCTCGACCAGCTAGAGGCGCAGAGCGTCTTCATTCTCCGCGAAGCCTGGCGCAAGCTGAAGCCCCTTGCCATGCTCTGGTCCCTGGGCAAGGACTCCAACGTGATGCTCTGGCTGGCGCGCAAGGCCTTTCTCGGTCACGTGCCCTTCCCGGTCATGCACGTGGATACGGAGATGAAATTCCCGGAAATGTATGATTTTCGGACTGAATATACGAAAAAATGGAATCTTGATCTTCTGCTGGGATACTGTCCGCCGGTTGAGGAGATGGACCCGACCCTGCCGCCGGCCGCGCGCTCTGCCGCACGCAAGACAGCCGGTCTGGCCGCGATGATCGAAAAGCATAAACTGCAGGGCGTGATCGCCGGTATTCGTCGTGATGAGCAGGGCACCCGGGCGAAAGAGCGCGTATTCAGCCCTCGCGGGTCCGGCCATAAATGGGATATCCGGAACCAGCCTCCGGAATTCTGGGACCAGTATGCCACCCCGCACGAGGACGGTATGCATATCCGCGTTCACCCGCTGCTGGCATGGCGTGAGATCGATATCTGGCGCTATATCGAGCGCGAGGGTATTCCGGTCGTCGATCTGTATTTCGCGAAAAACGGCAAGCGTTACCGCTCCCTTGGTGACAAGAACATCACGTTCCCGATCGACAGCAATGCCTCCACCATTGCCGAAATCATCACCGAGCTTGAAACAACCAAGACCTCCGAACGCGCCGGTCGCGCCATGGACAACGAGACCGAGGATGCTTTCGAGCGCCTTCGTGTCGCCGGGTATCTCTGAGAACGAGGATCAGTCAGCACTATGAACGAAGTTCTCACCACGGCCGGTCTGGCCTCTCTTGATGCCGCGGATCGTGACAGCGCGCTGGATGCCGCGACACCTATCGTGATCGTCGGACATGTGGATCATGGCAAATCCACGCTGATCGGCCGTCTTCTGCATGACACGGATAATCTGCAGGAAGGCAAGGTTGCCCAGATCATTGAATCCTCCCGCAAGCGCGGTCTGCAGATCGAGTGGAGCTTTCTCCTCGACAGCCTGCAGATCGAGCGCGATCAGGGTGTGACGGTCGATTCCACACGTATTCCTTTCCGCCTCGGCAGCCGCCAGTTTGTGATCGTGGATGCCCCGGGTCACCGCCAGTTCCTGCGCAACATGATTACCGGCGCGGCTGATGCCGATGCTGCCGTTCTTGTTGTGGATGCACGTGAAGGCGCTCAGGAACAGACCCGCCGCCATGCGATGCTGCTCCGCCTGATCGGGATCCGGCATGTGATCGTGCTGCTGAACAAGGTGGATCTGCTGGAGTTCGACCAGGAGAAGGTACGCGCCGTCGAGAAAAGCGTGACGGAACTTCTGACGCAGCTCGATATCCGGCCGTCCCTGTTCGTTCCCGCCTCTGCCCGCGACGGAGACAACATCGCCAGCCGTTCGGAGCGTTCTCCCTGGCATACGGGCCCGACGCTTGTCGAGGCACTGGCTGCCGTGCCGTCAGCGGAATCCCGGGCCGGTCTTCCCCTTCGCATGCCGGTTCAGGATGTCTATCGTTTCGATGACAAACGCTTTGTTGCCGGACGCATCGAGCGCGGCCAGGTGTCGGTCGGCGATACCGTCATCATCGGAGCCCAGGGCAGCCGGGCGCGTGTTGCATCGGTTGAACGCTGGTCCGCGCCCGCTCGGGATACGGCGTCTGCGGGCGAATCCATCGCCCTGACGCTGGAGCCGGATGTCATTCCGGATCGTGGCGACCTGCTGTTCTTCCCCGGTGAGGAGCCGCTGCGGTCCGCACGTGTCCGTGCCCGCCTGTTCTGGCTGCGTCAGGAGCCGCTGCGTGTCGGAGAGACCTTCCGTCTGCGTCTGGCAACAGCCGAGCACCAGGTGACGGTCGCATCGATTGATTCCGTAGTTCAGCTTGATGATCTGAGTGAGGCTAAGGCGGATGAAGTACCGCCTGAAGGGTTCGCCGAGATTACGCTGGCCGTGGCCGAGGCGATCCTGTTCGATCCGTTCACGCCCGGCACGACAGACGGACGGGGCGTTCTGGTTGACCGCAATCAGAAGATTGTCGGCGGGGCACCGCTGATCGGTCCGGCTGAAATCGGTGGTGATGCCGCCATTTATCCCTCAGGCAGCACGCTCAATGCAGCGGATCGCAGGAAGACACGCGGGCATGATGGTCGTGTGGTCTGGCTGACGGGACTGTCCGGCTCAGGCAAGAGCACTCTCGCACGTAAGGCGGAGCAGATTCTGTTTGAGCGCGGAACCGATGCGGTTGTGCTGGACGGTGATACCCTGCGCACGGGCCTTTGCAGCAATCTTGGATTCAGCGAGGCTGACCGCCACGAGAATGTGCGCCGGGCTGCAGAGGTTGCGAAAATCCTTGCCGAGGCAGGTCATGTCGTTCTCGTGACACTGATCTCCCCGCTGGCGAAAGATCGCGCTCTGGCACGGCAGATCATCGGTGAACGGTTTGATGAGGTCTTTGTTGCCGCATCCGTTGAGGTCTGTGAGTCCCGCGATGTGAAGGGGCTGTATGCCGCTGCACGTGAGGGGAAAATTCAGGACTTCACCGGTGTCAGTGCGCCTTACGAAGCTCCTGAATCTCCGGCTCTGAAACTGGAAACAGGCAGTGCCGGTATCCCGGAGCTGTCCGCAAGGCTGGCCGATTTCGCGGCTGCCCGTTCGCGCGGCTGAAGGCCCTCTCCCCGCCCTGATCAGGTTCCGGCCTGATGGCGGGGAGATGTCTTTTTGGAAATCTCGGCTTCTGGCCCTTTCCTGCATTTCGTAACGCCCTATTGTAAAAGGGAAACGGTATGTGAAAAGCCGGGAGCCTCTGATGCGAATCCTCATTGTCGAAGACGATCCGACAGTCCGCAGTTTCATTGTTCGTGGCCTGACGGAAACAGGCCATGTGGCAGATCAGGCAGACAACGGAAAAGACGGTCTTTTTCTTGCGGTCAGCGAGAAATTTGATGTCATCATTCTGGACCGTATGCTGCCCGGCGGCATTGACGGTCTTAAAATTCTTGAAACTCTCCGCAGCCAGAAGAACAGCACGCCAGTGATCGTGCTGTCGGCGCTCGGTGACGTCGACGATCGTGTTGCCGGTCTGAAGGCGGGGGGAGACGATTATCTGACTAAGCCTTTCGCGTTCAGCGAACTGCTTGCCCGGGTCGAGGCGCTGGGACGACGGGGACGCAGCGAAAGCGCACCTCAGACACGGCTGGAAGCCGGTGGTCTTGAAATGGATCTCCTGTCCCGTTCAGTAAAACGTGACGGGCAGAAAATTGACCTCCAGCCGCGTGAATTCCGTCTCCTGGAGTTTCTGCTGCGTCATACCGGCCAGGTTGTCACCCGTACGATGCTGCTGGAGGGAGTGTGGGACTACCATTTCGATCCGCAGACCAATGTAATTGACGTTCATGTCTCCCGGCTCCGTCAGAAAGTGGACAAACCGTTCGAGACGGCTCTGATTCATACCGTTCGCAATGCAGGCTACATGCTGCGTGCAGACTGACCCCTCCCTGCCCTCCTCTGGCCCGGCAGATACAAAGATCGGATCGCCTCGCAATTTTCTGGCGCTCCGGTCGTCCGGCGTACGATTTGCCATCGTCTATGCTCTGCTGTTCTCGCTGTCCGCCGTCCTGTTTCTCAGCGTTATATGGTGGGGCACGGTCGGGCTGCTTGAACGACAGGTTGAGAATTCTGTCGTTGCCGATCTCCGTGGTCTTTCAGAACGATGGACCGAGGGCGGGCTGCCGGCGCTGACGGTTGCCATTGAAGACCGGCTTGAGGATAATTTTGATCACGATGCGATCTATCTTCTGATGGATCCGCATAATCATCGGATTACCGGCAATCTTCTGGTCTGGCCTGCGGATGTCACGGCTTCGGATGCGTGGTATCAGCTCTCGATCCATCGTCCTGGTTTCCATAGTGTGGCTCAGGCTCAGGCTCAGGCTCAGGCACTGACACTGCCTGGCGGCTACCGGCTTCTGGTCGGGCGGGACGTCCGTGGCCGCCTCATGCTGCGCAATCTTCTGGCCGATACGCTGCTCTGGGCACTGGCGATGATCACGGCGCTGGCCCTTGGCGGGGCCGTTCTGGTCCGCTCGATGCTCCGGCGTATGATCCACTCGATTGCGAAAACAACCTCGGCCATCGCCCATGGCGACATGTCGCGTCGTATGCCTATGCGCGGCAGAGGAGATGAACTGGACGAGGTTGCGGAAGCCATTAACGAGATGCTGGAGCGGATTTCACGTCTGATGGACGGTGTGAAGCAGGTTTCCAACTCGATTGCTCATGATCTGCGCACACCGATCACCCGGGCGCGTACGCGGCTGGAATACGCCGCGCATCATGCGGAAGATGAGACGGCGTTGCGTCAGGCGATCGAGCATGGCGTCGACGATCTCGACCGCATCACTGTCGTATTCGACGCCTTGCTCAGAATCACGCAGATTGAGGCAGGCTCCCGCCGATCTGCCTTTGCCTGTTTTGATCTGGTCCCTGTTCTTGAGGATATTGCCGAGCTGTACGAACCGGTGGCGGAAGAAAAGAGCATCGTTCTGTCTTTACGTCTTCCGGCCGTCCTTCAGTTTTATGGCGATCGCATGATGATTCAGCAGGCTGTCTCTAACCTCCTGGATAATGCCCTGAAATATTCACCTCAGGACAGCACCGTCACAATTTCTGCGGCTGCCGGAGCGAATACCGGCGGAAACGGGATTGCGCTGTCTCAGGAGCAGATCGTCACTGTTGCCGTAACGGATCAGGGGATCGGCATGAGCTGGGAGGAACTGGCCAGGGCACCGGAGCGATTTTTCCGTGCGGATTCGGCACGCAATACACCCGGGTCCGGCCTGGGCCTGGCTCTGGTCCAGGCCATCGTGCAGCTGCATGGCGGAGCTCTGCGTTTCTCGCAGCGCAATCCCGGACTGTCTGCCGAAATGGATCTGCCGCTGACTGCGTCAGAAGTCAGAAACGGCAGATCCGAGAAAAAATCAGAGAAAAAGACCTTTGCGGTCAGTCATCCAGAAGCCGGTCCCTGATCCTCGGCGGGCTGGCCGGTGCGGGCAGCGGTTCAGCCCGCGCGGCTGAGCCGCGTCCGGACAGGGACGGATGCGTCATAAACCATTCGTGGGCTGAGAACGGCCGGTTTCCCGGGCTGAGACGCCTCCAGGCACCGTTTCGCTCCAGTATCCAGGACTGCAGGTTATCCTTGAGATTCATGACCATAATCTGGTCCAGAACCTGCGCGTGAACCGTCGCATTCGTGATCGGCACCAGACTTTCCACACGCCAGTCCATATTGCGTGTCATCCAGTCGGCGGAGGAAATATAGACCTTTGCATCCCGTGAAGGCACACGATGGCCATTCCCGAAAACATAAATGCGCGAATGCTCCAAGAAGCGCCCGACCACGGATTTGACGCTGATATTCTCTGACAGGCCGGGGACCCCCGGGCGCAGACAGCATATGCCCCGGACCACGGCAGCAATCTTCACGCCGGCACAGGAGGCTTCATATAATTTATCGATCAGGGGAGGATCGACGAGCGCATTCATTTTCAGCCAGATCGTTCCCGGACGCCCGGCTTTTACATGCGCGATTTCCTCATCGATCAGTGACATCAGAGTTGAGCGGCAGGTCAGCGGGGAGAAGCTGATGGCCTCCATCCGGCCTGGAGTGGCGCAGCCCGTCACGTAATTGAACAGGCGGGCGGAATCCCGGACGAGTTCCGGATTACAGGTGAAGAAGGACAGGTCCGTGTATATCTTCGCCGTGATCGGATGGTAGTTGCCTGTTCCGAAATGGGCGTAGGACCGGACGCTGCCGCCCTCACGCCGGACGACAAGGCTCAGTTTTGCGTGGGTCTTGAGATCGGCAAAACCGAATACAACCTGCACGCCCGCAGCCTCAAGCGCACGGGAGAGGCGGATATTCGCCTCTTCATCAAAGCGCGCACGCAGCTCCACCATTGCCGTGACGGATTTCCCGGACTCAGCAGCCTCAATAAGCGCCTTTACCACGGGGCTGTCGCGTGAGGTCCGGTAGAGCGTCTGCTTGATGGCAATCACATTCGGATCAAGCGCGGCCTGACGCAGGAACTGCACCACGACATCGAAGCTTTCGAACGGATGATGAACCAGCAGATCCTTCGCACGGATGGCAGCGAAGCAGTCGCCGTTGAAATCCAGAATACGCTCGGGAAAGCGAGGCGTGTAGGGACGGAACAGCAGATCAGGCCGGTCATCGACGATCATCTGCTTGAGATCGACAACGCCAATGAAGCCGGGGTGAATCAGTACTTCTTCCGGCGGCAGATCCAGTTCGTCAATGACGGCATGGGCCAGTTCTTCCGGGACGCGTGATTCCATGTCGAGATGGATCACCACGCCACGACGACGCTGTTTCAGTGCTGTCTCGTAGGAGCGGACCAGATCTTCTGCCTCATCCTCAAACTCGACATCCGTATCGCGGATCACGCGCAGAACACCGCTTTCCGCAACGGCGAGGCCCGGATAAAGCTGATCGACACACAGAGAAATCAGATCCTCAAGCAGGACGAAGCGAATCTTCGGCGGACGTCCGGCCTCGCTCGGAAGGCGGATGAAGCGGTCCACCTGCTGCGGAAGCAGGATCAGACCGTTCATGGCAAATGCGCCCGTATCCGCCGAGACGAGGCGAAGCCCGAGCGCCAGCCCCATATTCGGGATGAAGGGCAGCGGATGAGCCGGATCGACCGCAAGCGGGGTCAGCACCGGAAAAACCTTGTCCATAAACCAGGAGATGAGCCATTCCCTGTCCGCGTCGGAAATCTCCTTCACGTTGCACAGCATGACACCGGCTTCGGAAAGCTTCTCCCGCAGCTCAATCCAGACGGCCTGCTGGCGACGAAGAAGACGTGCGGACCGTTCACGCACGGCGACAAGCTGCAAAGCAGGTGTCAGCCCGTCCGGAGAGACCGTAACCAGCCCTTCTCTCTCCTGCCCGACCAGACCTGCGACACGGACCGAATAGAATTCATCAAGATTATTCGCGCTGATGGACAGGAAACGCAGACGTTCGAGAAGCGGATTCCGGTCGTTTTCAGCCTCAGCCACGACACGCTGGTTGAAGGCCAGCCAGGAAAGTTCGCGATTGATGAAACGCTCGGGGGAATCTGAGGGAATGCCTCCGGATGCAGCCGCCCGGTCAAGCGTTACCACCTCCTTCTCCGACTGCCCGGCAGCCGCGGTTCCTGCCTTGCTCTGCACCGCACGTGTCACACGTCTGCGGGCCTGTCCTGCTGCCGGCTTGTGCACTTTCACTCCCCCGATACCCTTTTTTGTCACGACACATCCTGATCTTCGCACAGACCTCTTAGGAAGATGCTTCTGTCCTGTCATATGACAATTTAGCGTCATCCGGGGTGTGAAACAGATACTGCATCTCTCTTATATCAGGCAGACGCCCCCTTTCCTGTATCCGACGCTCCAGAAGATCGACAGCCCGCAGGAGTGCTTCCGCCTCACGCGGGAGGTTCAGGAGCAGCCACTCCGTCAGCGTGTTCGGAACCGTCATCTGCCTGTCCGCACACAGACGCAGCATCAGGCGCCGGAGAAAGACATCATCCGGTTCCGGCAGGATGATGGCAGACGTCGCACGGATGCGGCTGTCCAGATCGGGCAGCTCTCCGGGCCATCCGGATGGAGAACTGCGTGCCGCAAGCAGAAGCCTGCCTCCGCGTTCCTTCATCAGATTGATCAGATGCAGAGTGATCTGCGGTGTTGTGGTCTGATCGGCATCATCCAGCACCACTGACATATGCTCCAGAGACAGGACGGCCTGCTCGTCCAGCTCTGCCCCCTTGAGATACGCAGCGCCCTGCCGCTCCGCCCACAGATGCACCAGGTGTGTCTTGCCCGATCCCGCCGGGCCGGTCACCAGCAGCCGTCCCTCCGGCCAGGCCTTCGTTCCATTGTCCGAAAGCCACTCCCTTGCCTCTGCATTCTGCTCGGAACACATGAAACTGCCTGCGGTGAACCGGCTGTCACGCCGGAAGGCCAGAGGGATCTGAACCGGAAGCCCCGGATCGGGAGAAAATTTCTTTTCGTTCTGACTCATTTTCTGTTCCGCTCTGACCGTCGGGCCTAGTCGCCGGGCCGGTGCTGGCTTAAACGGGGACAGCCGCATTCTTTTTACTGCTGACGAGAACCGACCTATGTCCCTTCCCCCCCGGACTTCTGGCCTTACATACCGCGATGCGGGTGTGGATATCGAGGCTGGCGACTCTCTTGTTGATGTCATCAAACCTGCAGCCCGTGCAACGTCCCGCTCCGGTGTTATGGGCGGACTTGGTGGATTCGGTGCGTTGTTCGATCTGAAAGCAGCAGGCTTCTCGGATCCGGTTCTTGTTTCCTGCACTGATGGTGTCGGCACGAAGCTGAACATCGCCATTGAAACCGGGCTGCACGATACGGTCGGTATTGATCTGGTGGCGATGTGCGTTAACGATCTGGTAGTTCAGGGTGCTGAACCTCTGTTCTTCCTGGATTATTTCGCGACCGGACGCCTGAGTGTTGAGGATGCAGCCCGCGTAATACGCGGAATCGCCAGCGGCTGCCAGGAATCCGGCTGTGCTCTCGTTGGTGGCGAGACGGCAGAAATGCCCGGGATGTATGCCCCTGGTCACTACGATCTTGCGGGATTTTCCGTGGGTGCCGCAGAACGGGACAGACTTCTCCCCGGAGCTCTGGCCGCCGGGCAGACACTGATCGGGCTGCCATCTTCAGGTGTGCATTCCAACGGATTTTCTCTGGTCCGGCGTATTAAGGATCACGCCGGTCTGGACTGGACATCACCGGCGCCATTTGCTCCCGGCAGAACGCTCGGAGAGGCGCTGATGACGCCGACGAAGCTGTATGTGAAACCCGTGCTTGATCTTCACCGCGCAGGTCTCATCACGGCAGCAGCACATATTACCGGCGGCGGTCTTCCGGGTAATCTTCCACGTGTTTTCCCGCAAGGCGTTAATGCCGTTATCGATACACCCTGGGATATTCCTCCGGTTTTCAGATGGCTGGCACAGGCGGGCAATGTCGCGTCTGAAGAGATGCTTCGTGTCTTTAACTGTGGCGTTGGTATGGTCCTCGTCACATCGGAGCCTGACCAGGTTCTGGCAAGATTATCTGAGGCTGGTGAAGAGGCCTTCCGACTGGGTGAGACCGTTGCAGGAGATACTGATCAGCCTTCTTCTCTCACGATAAAAACCGTGCCTGATTTCTCTCTGTAATGAGCCGCAGTGTGAAGAAAATTCGTGTCGGAATTCTGATAAGCGGACGCGGCAGCAATATGACAGCCCTGATTGAGGCCTGTGCACGTCCGGAATATCCGGCATCGGTGGCCCTTGTCATCAGCAATAAGCCGGATGCTGCCGGACTTGAGGTCGCGCGTCAGGCGGGGTGCCCGACGCTTGCGATTGATCACCGGCCATTCGGAAAAGACCGTGCAGCACATGAACATGTCATTGATGCTGCCTTGCGGGAGGCCGGAGTGCAGGTTGTCTGCCTTGCCGGATACATGCGGCTCCTGACCCCGTTTCTGACGCAGGCATGGTCAGGTCGTATGCTGAATATTCATCCCAGCCTTCTGCCGGATTTTCCCGGGCTGCATACGCATGAACGCGCTATCGAGGCAGGAAAACGCCAGCACGGATGCACGATTCATCTTGTCACGGAAGAGATGGATGAAGGACCGGTTCTGGCTCAGGCCAGCGTCAATGTCCTCCCCGGGGATACACCGGACGACCTTGCCGCCCGTGTTCTTAAAGAAGAGCACAGGCTTTACCCGGAAGCGCTGGATACGTTCATCCGGACGCATTTTCCTGAAAGCTGAGCAGAGGGCGGGCGAAATCAGGCCCGCCCGTTCTTCTCAGGATTTGCGGGAGGAGCGCGCTCCGGCGGCCTTCTTCCGAGCCGGGGCCGACTTCACAGCCGCCTTTTCTTCAGCGAGACGGTCAAGACGCTTCTGCTTGCGGGTTTCCTGCGTGATCCGCAGCTTCTCCACGGCACTCAGCTGGCGGGGCTCCGCTTCTGCCTTGCGACGGCCGCGTGCTGCTGCAACGGGTGCTGCCTTTACCGGGGCAGATGCCTTCGTCGCAGCTGCACGTTTACGCGCGGCAGGAGCAGGCTTTTCTTCCGCTGCCTTACGGGCACGGGTCGGCGCAGCAGTTTTTGCCTTTGTGGCGACTTTCTTCACGACCTCTTCAGCAGGCTCTGCTTTTTTACGTCCGCGCGCCGGGGCTTTCACCACCTGACGGGCCGCAGCCGGTTTCGTCTGGGAAGCCGGTTTCGCCGTACCTGCGCGCTTCGTTGATGCTCTGGCCATATCTGTAAGCTACCTTACCAATCAGTAAATTTCCGGACAGGAGACGGATCTTTTCCGGAGTTCTTCCCCTTCCCGCAGGAAGCCCAGCATATAGCTGTCCCTGAGAAGATTACTTACCGGCTCCGACCCGATCTAACCTGTGTTTATTTTTCAGTACATTCAAAAAAAAACCCATGCAATATAAATATTTCCATAATCATTCCCATTACTAAATTATACGTCTCGGGAAATTTTTCTTATTTTTATAAAATACATTATATTATAAAGGATTTTACAAAATTATTTTTTCTTATGATTGCAGTGGGATGCTTATAAAATATTTTTGCATAAGAGAAACATTTTCTTCACGCTTCCGAAATTGCATAACAGACCAGCTGTTACATATTCTGATCATATCCGGACATATTCCGGAAACGCATGGTATCCGGGCCTCACTCGCGATTTGTGTGAATGCATATTTCCGCGCCTCATTCTTTCTTCTATAAAGTGATTGAAAACTTAAAACCCGGGACGTTTTTCTTCTCTGCCGGAATATCCGCCCAGAACCCGGGGCAAGAAAATGAACTGGAACCACAATGACGGTGTTAAGAAAAACGCATACTGCACCAGTTTTTTTTGCAATACTTCTTCTTTCCGGCTGCAGCAGCACCCAGCAGGCAACTCCCGGAGCCGGAGGCAGCCCTGCCGCTCAGCCTCAGGCCGGGCAGCCGGGGCTGACGGGCTATTCTCATGCCCCCGACTTTGCCACTCTGAATTTCGAACCGTTTAACCGACAGGATGTCGTTGCAATTGCCTTGCGCGAGTGGCGTCTTTTCGGAATGCCGGTCAATGATGACGATCCTGAACTGCGCCCTGAGCCTCAGACCGCGGCAATAAAGCCCGAGCGTGCACCCGGCCTGTGGCAGCGCGTCGGGGAGTACTGGTGGACGGGGCAGGATCCCTACGCGACTGAAGCCTCCTGGACCGGGAAACATAATTCATCCGGATCTCTGACAAACTTCGTGCACGACGGGCGTTTTGCCTGGTCTGCAGCTTTCATTTCATATGTCATGCGTGTTGCAGGTGCGAACGGACGTTTCGTCTATTCTCCTAATCATGCCACCTATATTAATGCAGCGGCATCCGGTCAGGCCTCCGGACTGAAAGCGCAGGATCCTGCGCTTTATGCCCCGAAACCCGGAGACCTGCTCTGCGTCGGTCGCGGAGCCTCGCGTAAAGTCAGATTCTCAGACCTGCCTACGTCCTATGGCTTTCCGGCACATTGCGGCATTGTTGTCGCCACCGGGCAGAATGGCCAGCCTTTCGGCCGCCAGCTGAGCATTATTGGCGGCAATATCGATGACGCAGTCGCCCTGACACATGTTCCGACGGATGCGAACGGTATGGTGAGTTCATCGTCAGGACAGAGCTACGACTCCCGCTATCCATGGTGCGCTGTTCTGGAAGTGATCTACGACGCCGAGACAGAGCCCGACGCCGGACAGTAAGGCGGACGGGGACCGTTCAGCTTTGCCGCCAGGGAAGTCCCGAAGCTTTCCAGCCGGCGGCAAGGCCGCGGTGCCCCGCAGCATCCGGCGGTCCCTCAAATCCGTCTGAAACATTGAAACTGTGACTGAAGCCCGCGTTGATTGCGGTCTGAGCGGCCACATTACTGCGTGCGCCTGAACGGCAGATAAAATAAATCCTGCTTTCCGGTGTAATTCCTGAATCACGCAGCTGCCCGACAAACGAATCGTTAATCTGTCCGTCCGGCATCTGCCAGATGATGCCGCAGGCCTGACGTCCCAGCGGACTGAGGTCAGGAATACCGACAAACTGCCACTCAGCGGGTGTGCGCACGTCCACAAGCCATGCTGTTTCATCAGCTTCCAGAGCAGCCCATGCCTCGGCTGGCGAAATCTGTGGTATCATCCTTGTCTCCTTCTCCGGCTCATGCACGGTTCGTGTGTGAGTATATTCAGGTTTTCCGGCAGTTCCACGGGTGATATCACGGGTCTGCGAAGATTAGGAAAGAGTAAGACAGTATGTCCCGCAGCATATTCCAGGGATGGCACGATCTGTCGTCCGACATGACCGCAGCTGTCGGCGGCACGCCGCTGATCCGGCTGCGTAAGGCGTCCGATCTGACAGGCTGTGATATCTACGGCAAGGCTGAGTTCATGAATCCCGGCGGTTCCGTAAAGGACAGGGCAGCGCTTGCAATCATCTCTGATGCAGAGAAAAGAGGTGTGCTGCAGCCTGGCGGCACCGTTGTGGAGGGCACGGCCGGAAATACCGGTATCGGTCTGACGCTGGTTGCCAATGCCCGGGGATATCGCTGCATTATTGTCATGCCTGAGACGCAGAGCAGGGAGAAAATCGATTTTCTCCGCATGATCGGTGCGGATCTGCGCCTTGTTCCTGCAAAACCTTACAGGGATCAGGGCAATTACGTGCATGTCTCGCGCAGGCTTGCAGAAGAGGGTGGATTCGTCTGGGCCAATCAGTTTGACAATACGGCCAACCGCGAAGGACACCGCCACACCACGGCTCAGGAAATCTGGACGCAGACCGCAGGAAAGCTTGATGCATTCACTTGCGCCTGCGGAAGCGGTGGCACTCTGGCTGGTATTGCGCTTGGCCTGAAAGATGCTGCGGAGCGTGACGGGAAGAACAAACCGAAAATCGTTCTTGCAGATCCTGAAGGCTCCGGACTTTATGGCTGGGTGAAATCAGGAGACCTGTCCGTCTCCGGCTCTTCCATCACGGAGGGAATCGGCCAGTCCCGCGTGACTGCCAATCTGGAAGGCGCACCGATCGACGACGCCGAGCGCATCCCGGACAGCGAGGCTCTGGAGATCATCTATGATCTTCTTGCGGAAGAAGGCCTGTCTGTCGGCGGCTCTTCCGGCATCAATATCGCTGCGGCCATCCGTGTGGCGAAGACACTCGGGCCGGGACACACTGTTGCGACTATTCTCGCAGATGGTGGTGCGCGGTATCAGTCAAAGCTCTTCAATCCCGAATTCCTGCGCGGGAAGGATCTTCCGGTCCCGGTCTGGATGTCCTGACAGTCCGTCCCGCCGGCAGGCACCGGCGGGTATCACTGTAACAATGGCTGCTCCGGGCAGTAATCCGGACGCGACTAAATGCAACCAAATGCAACACCTGCTGCCTTTCTCCTCATGGAAGGACTAGTATCAGGGTATGGAAACGCCTCCTCATATTCTTATCGTCGATGACGATCGTGAAATCCGTGATCTCCTGGCCAGATTCCTGGAGAGGAACCAGCTCAGGGTAACGACTGCCCGCGACGGTCGGGACGCACGACGTGCCTGGCAGAGCGGACATTATCATCTGGTCGTTCTCGACCTTATGATGCCGGGAGAACCGGGGCTGGATGTCGCGCGCTGGCTTCGTAGTCAGGGCAATGTTCCGATCATCATGCTTACGGCAATGAGCGATGAGACGGACAGGATTATCGGTCTTGAGCTGGGTGCGGATGACTATGTGGCCAAGCCGTTCAATCCCAGAGAGCTTCTGGCGCGTATCCGTGCCGTTCTCCGACGTGTTTCCGAAAATCAGGAATCCGCTCCGGGTGACGCCCGTAATCTTCGCTTTGCGGGATGGACCCTGGAGATCGCGCGCCGCAGGCTGCTGAATCCTGATGATATCGAGGTTCCCCTGACCGGCGGTGAATTTGATCTGCTGCTGGCCCTTCTGGAGCGGGCAAACCGGGTCCTTACCCGTGATATGCTCCTCGACCTCCTGCGCGGGCGACAGGCCGGACCATTCGACCGGGCGATCGACGTGGCTATCAGCCGCCTGCGCCGTAAACTTGAGGATAATGGCCGCAACGCGCAGCTGATCAAGACAGTCCGTGGCGGGGGCTACGTGCTTGCAACGGAAATTGAGCGGGTCTGAACATCTGTGTGTCTGCGCGTATGAGACTTCCCGGCTTTCTGCGATACCCTGCACGATATCTGCAGGGATCGCTTGCCGCACGGACAAGTGTTGTTCTGATCATCGGTTTTGCCGTCATTGAAATTGCCGGTCTGACCATTGAGGCAATGGACCGTATCACCTTCGATCATCAGATGGCCGAGCATCAGGCCATGTCTCATGCCCTGATGAGCTACCGTACGCTTGCGGAAACGCCGGAGAATCTTCGTGCATCCATTGTCGATACACTGGATTCACCAGGCGGATTTGACGTATCCCTCAAGAAAAAGCCCGATCCAGACCTGACCGAACGCATTCCCTTCGGAGCTTTTTCCTCCAGACTCTTCTGGGCTCTGCCGCCAAGGCCCTTCCCTGGGGAAGGCTTTCCTCCGCCATCTGAAGGGCATTTCCCCTATCACCGACCGGATTTTCATTCAGAAAATCACCACTTCCCCCCTTTCTCCATGCCGCCCGAAGGCATGCCGGGGGATATGCAGAAGAATCTGCGCTGGCATCCCAAGGAAATCCGCGCGCTTTCACGACATTCCGGAAGGAAGAGGGCCCTTGCGTTCCTGCTTCCTGACGAGCCTCTCTGGGTTCAGGTCGACTATACACTCCCCCGGGCAACGCCTTTTTCTTCTCCGACATTCCCTCTGGCTTTCGCGCTGATGACGACAGTCGGGGGCGCACTGATCATCGGTGCCGTCAGACGTCTGGTTGCGCCTGTCGGCACACTTGCTGCCGCGGCAGAAGCCCTTGTGCCGGATGACAATGCCCCTCCTCTTCCGGAGAATGGTCCTCCTGAACTGGCAAGAGCCGCTGCCGCTTTCAATGCCATGGCGACCCGGATCCGGAAATTCGTCTCAGACCGGACTCTCGTCCTGACATCAATCGGACATGACCTGAGAACTCCGATCACACGCATGAAACTTCGCGCCGAGTTCATCGAAGATGACGATATCCGGGAAAAATTTCTTTCCGATCTTAATGACCTTGCGACAATGGTGGACGCTACGCTCAGCTATGGCAGCGCCAGCTCTTCCCGTGAGCCTGTCGTTTTCATTGATCTTCATGCGCTTCTGCAGACAATTGCAGACGATATCTCGGAAAGTCGCTCAGATGCACAGGATAATCTGTTCTTTGATGACAGCGATACGGAAGGAAAGATCTTCATCCGCGGACGTCCTGTCGCTCTGAAACGTGCCTTTACCAATCTGATCGTGAATGCGCTGAATTATGGCGGGAACGCACGGATCAGCCTTATTAAAAACCCTGAAGGCTCCAGCATTATCCGGATTGACGATGACGGACCCGGACTTCCCCAGGAGGAACTGGACCGGATGTTTGAGCCATTCGTGAGAGCAGAAAAAAGCCGCAGTCGTGAAACCGGCGGTACGGGGCTTGGTCTTTCCATATCGAGAACAATTTTCCGCGGACACGGAGGAGATGTCGTTCTGGAAAACAGATCACCTCATGGTCTCAGGGCGACAGTCACACTCCCCTGAAGTTCAAGCCTCTTCAGGCTTCCGATCCGCCGGAACGGATAAAAATCCGGATGCAGAGTCCGATGCCTGAAAACGGCTTCTGAGCCGGTTGTGTCTGATCCCCCTCCGACGCATTACGCATGGATCAGGCCGGTCTCTGGAAATATCCGTCGCTCTCGGCCATAGAGAGACGCGACTGTCGTCAGGATCAGAGGTTTATGCTCCAGCGTCTTTATTCCCGCGTTCTCAGACTGGCGACGAGCCCGCAGGCTCCTGTCTGGCTTGGTGTTCTGTCCTTTGCTGAAGCAAGTGTGTTTCCTCTTCCTTCGGAGACACTTCTCGTTCCGATGACCATTGCCAGACGTGACCTCGCCTGGCGCTACGCCCTGATTGCGACCATCACCAGTGTGGCGGGAGGTATTCTCGGATGGATGATCGGCGCTCTCCTGCTGGATCTGGTGGCGAAACCGGTCATTCATTTTTACCATGCCGAGGCGACGCTGGTCTCCCTTCAGGAGAAATTCAGGGAGTGGGGCGTGTGGATCATCCTCTTCAAAGGGCTGACCCCGATTCCCTATAAATTTGTCACCATCGCCAGCGGCGCGGCGCATTTCGCACTTCTTCCGTTCATCGCCGCAAGCCTGGTCACACGAGCCGCACGTTATTTCCTGGTTGCAGGTCTTCTGAGGAAATTCGGGGCTCCGATAGAGACATTTCTTGAAAAACGCCTTCCTCTGGTGACAGGAATTTTTGCCGTTCTTCTCATCGGGGGCTTTGTTCTTCTGCGTTTTCTGTAATATCCGCTTACTGAGGCAGGGTCTTCCCATCCGCCAGGGAATTCTGTCAGCGGAACAGTGCGGATAACAGGGCAGACGGATCCCATGTCACAGACTCTTCTTGCCCTGATGCCTCATCTTGAAACGGCGGGACTCGTCCTTGTCGCGCTGCTGCAGATTCTTTTCATTCTGCGCGCGCTCTATCGACCTCACCGGCTTCCTTCCGCCCGTATTGCCTGGATCGCAGTCATCGGTGCCCTGCCGGTGATCGGTATCCTCGCCTATCTGATGATGGGAGAACTGGACCTGGGACAGGCCCGGGTCAGGCGTATCCGGGAAGCTTTCAGACGCCTTGCTCCGTCCGGCATTCACAGCGAGACTGAAGAGCTGGCCGATCCTGAAGCCGCATTCGGTATGCCGCATCATCTGGCCCCCCTGTTTCGTGTCGGACAGTCCGCCAGCGGATATGTGCCTCTTGCGGGAAATCGTGCCCGGCTTCTCAGGGACTCCGATGCAACCATCGAATCCATGGTGGTCGATATCGATGCGGCACAGGAGCACGTTCATATCAGTTTTTACATCTGGCTTGCTGATAATAACGGCCTGAAAGTCGTGCAGGCTCTGATCCGTGCGGCAAAACGCGGGGTGATCTGCCGTGTGATGGCCGATGATCTGGGATCCAGAAAACTGATCCGGTCGGACCACTGGAATACCATGAAGCAGGCCGGTGTCCGGCTGGTGCGCTCCCTGCCGATCGGCCGCAAGATCCTTCTCCCGTTCCATGGCCGTATCGACATGCGGAATCACCGCAAGATTGTCGTGATCGACAGCCGCATCACCTATTGCGGGAGCCAGAACTGCGCCGATCCCGAATTCCGGGTGAAGGCAAAATTTGCGCCATGGGTGGATATCATGGCCCGGTTCGAAGGTCCGGTGGTGATGCAGAACCAGCATCTTTTCGCCACGGACTGGATGGGACATACGGACGAGGACCTGCTTCCCCTGCTGGAACATATGCCTCATCCGGATGAAACCGGTGGTTTTGTCGCACAGGTGATCGGGACCGGCGCCGTCACGCGCTATGCCGCGATGCCGGATATGTTCGTCGCCCTGATGTATGCCGCAACGCGGGAGCTGGTGATCTCAACCCCGTATTATGTGCCTGATGAGTCGATTCAGGCCGCCCTGTGCAGCAGTGCGCGCCGGGGTGTGGCCACGACTCTCATCTTCCCGGCCCGTAATGACTCCCGTCTGGTCGGAGCATCAAGCCGCAGCTATTATCGCGATCTTCTGAGCGCGGGTGTCCGGATACTGGAATTTCCCGACGGCCTGCTGCACTCGAAAACGCTGACCATGGATGACGGCATCACGCTGATCGGTTCAGCCAATATGGACAGACGCAGCTTCGACCTCAACTTCGAGAATAACATTCTGCTCTATGACCATGAATTCACCCGTTCCGTTCGCGAACGGCAGCAGAGCTATATCGATGCCTCTCTGGAGATCACCGCAGAAGACGTCGACGGCTGGCCGAAGCATCGTGTTATTCTGAACAACCTTCTCGCAACGGCAGGACCGCTGCTCTGAGCAGATCAGGAGGGCAGTTCCTGCGTCCTGACCATACGTGCATAGAGACCGTTTGCTGCCAGAAGCTCGTTATGCGTACCGGCTTCAACAGCAACGCCCTCATCAAGAACAATAACCAGATCGGCTGAGCGTACCGTGGAAAGGCGATGTGCCACCACGATTGTCGTGCGTCCCTTACGGACGGCTCCGAGTGCCGCCTGAACCTGCGCCTCGTTTTCGCTGTCCAGGGCACTGGTTGCCTCATCCAGCAGAAGCAGGCGCGGATTACGTAGCAGGGCGCGGGCGAGTGCGATGCGCTGTCTCTGCCCGCCTGACAGACGCTGTCCGCCGGGACCGACACGGGTGTCATACCCTTCCGGCAGCAGCCGGATAAACGCATCGGCGGATGCCATTTCCGCAGCCTGATAAAGTTCATCCTCAGTCGCGCCGGGGCGTCCCATGAGAATATTCTCACGCACGGAAAGGTCGAAAAGCAGCGTGTCCTGAGACACATAGGCCAGAGCATCCCGCAACGAGTCGAGACGAAGCTCACGCAGGTCGACCCCGTCCAGAGTCACGGAGCCTGAGGTAACGTCATGCAGGCGGGGAATCAGTGAAAGAGCGGTGGATTTCCCTGCCCCGGACGGTCCGACGAGGGCCACGGTCAGACCCGGGCGCGCCTCGAAATTCAGACCTCTCAGGCCCTCCCGCCCGTCGGCGTAGCGAAAGGTCACGTCCCTGAAGACCAGATGACCATGTCCGTCCGGGAGAAGCCTGGCCGTGCTGTCCGAGCGGATGGCCGGTGCCTCATCAATGACGGAGAAAATCCGGGCCAGACCGGCCAGACCCTCCTGAAGGGCCGCATTCAATGCACCCAGCGCCCGTAATGGACGCGCGGCCAGCAGCAGCGCGGCGACAAAGCCGGAAAAGTCACCCAGCGTCGCGCCACCCATCGCGGCACGCCATCCGGCGAACCCGAGAACGGCGGCAACGGCAGACCCCCCGAGAGCCTCCAGCAGAGGATCGACCCGCGCCCGGCCTTTGACGATACGAAGAAACGCACTGTGCAGCATATCGAAAGAATGATCCGCCCGGGCGACCTCTCTGTCTTCCAGGCGATAGACCCGAACGGTTCTGGCAAGGGAGAAGCTCTCCGTCAGCAACGCCGCCGTCTGTCCCGTCTGCTCCTGCACATTGCCGGAAGCACGGCGCACACGCTTGCCAAGCTTCTGTATCGGCACCGCAGCGACCGGATAGAGCAGACCCGCAATCAGGCTGAGTTCCCAGTCCATCCAGAACATCGCCACCACCAGCCCGATGACGGTCACGACATCACCGACCGAACTGACCGCACGGATCATCGCATCGCGGATCGACACCACATCGGTCGTAAAACGCGCCGCGAGGGAGGCTGGAACCTCCTGCTCCAGACGTGAAACATCAGCCGTGCAGAGGTGGGAGAACATCTCCCCCTGCAGTCCCCGGATCACGATCAGCACCAGCCCCTGGGTGGCAAGCGTCTGACCATATTGCGCTGCTGATTTCGCAACCGTCAGTATCACGATCAGCAGAGGCACCTGATAGAGGATGCGCTCGTCATGGGTCGTAAACATGTCCAGTGCGCGCTGGATCACGAGCGGATAGAATGCTGTCAGACCGGCCGTCAGCACTGTCAGGAGAATAACCGTGCCTATGCGCCCGGGATAGCGGCTGATCTGTTCACGCCACAGGCGCCGGGACATCGTGCGGGTGTCTCCGGAGGACAGGGCTCCGGACCGTCTTTTTCCACTCATGCCGCCCGTCTATCAGCCCATCCTGTGGTGTGAAAGCCTCAGGCCGTAATCATCTGCCGCAGGAAAGTCAGACAGGCCTCCCGGTCGGGCACACAGCCCTCCTCCAGCCACCAGCCTCTTACCCGGAGAAGAATCTGTCCGATCTCCGGTCCCGGCGGCACGCCCGCAGCGACCAGATCCCGCCCGGCCAGCGGAAATACCGGCACCGGGAGCGCGGATATTCTCTCCCGCAGATTGTCCCAGCCCCGATCCTGATCACCCCCAGATTCTGCCTGAGCAAGCCAGGAGCGATCCGTCAGGGCCAGGAGCGGATAATCGGCAAGCGCCCTTATTATGTCAGTGCGGGAACTGCCCGGATGCAGCGCAGGCGTCTGTGGCAACTGGATTACGCGTCTGGCCTCTTCACGTGACAGACGAAGCCGCTCCGCAATGACTGCGCCGGAAGGGATCGTCAGGAGCGCGAACCGGAGCACCGGATCATCCGGTATGCCGCAGGCCAGAGCCCGGTTCATAAGATCAGTCCCCCTGTTGCCTCCGACAGAAATTTCCGGGAAACCGGCGTGAAGAACGCCCGTCTCTGCCATCATACCCACACCCCTGGCAGTCTGCGGACCTGAGAGAATTTTTTTCATCTCAGACCAGACACGCTCGGGAGAGAGATTTTTCAGAAGTCCGGCACCATTACGCAGGGCCGACAGCGTTGCCGTATCAGGAGCCTGCCTGCCAAATCTTCCGAAGAACCGGAAAAAACGCAGAATTCTGAGCGCGTCCTCCTCGATCCGCTTCGCCGGATCTCCTGCAAAGCGAACGATCCCTGCCTCCAGGTCCGAACAGCCGCCGAAATAGTCATAAACTCGCCCCGACCGATCGCAGGACAGCGCATTGAAAGTGAAGTCACGCCGTGCGGCATCCTCAGCCCAGTCATCAGTCCAGGCGACACGTGCATGGCGACCGTCCGTCTGCACATCCCGCCTCAGCGTCGTGATCTCACAGGGATGGCCATCCACCATGACTGTCACGGTGCCATGAGCAAGTCCCGTCGGAATGACTGAAAATCCTTTTTCCTCAAACAGACAGGCCACTTCTTCCGGCGGATACGGAGAGGCCATATCAATATCTGCCGAGGCCCGCCCGAGAATCAGATCCCTCACCGCACCGCCAACCAGCCTCGCGTCAGGGATAACCTGCCACACCGTTTCCGGAACATGCCTGTGCATCAGCCCGTCAAGACTGATTTTCATCAGCATCCGGCGTCATGGCAGGAGGTACCGCAACTGAGCGGAAAGAAAAGACCGCGGCTCCAGACGCCAAAACAGGATTTTCCGCGCCAGACCCCGGGCTCCGCCAAGGCCGCGAGCTCATACCATACCGGACGGCTCAGCCTTGCCTCGATCGGAAACTTTCCCGCTCCGGGACGCACCAGAACAGCCGGGGGAGAAACGCCCTCGCACTCACCCTGATGTTTTTCCCAGTCCATTCTCAGCCCGTGATCCGGACCCAGCTCGACGATCTGATCCACATTCGTACGAAAAACCAGTTCCTGCTGCCGTCCTGCTCCGCACCATTGCAGTGAAATCGCTGTAAACGGGGTATCCTCCACCTCGATGGTTCCGCATTCTGACGGAGTCGTCAGCCAGAACAGGCCCTTCTCGTCACGTGTCAGGGCGGAGGCAAACAGACAGACAAGCGCCTTTCGCTTTACCGGACTTCCGCGGTAGAGCCAGACGCCGTCACGACGGATCAGAAACGGCAGTTTTCCGCAATCCTGAGGACCGGCACCCCGCCGGGGATTTTTCTCCTGCATGCCGCCGGAGCAGCAGGGCAGACCTGCATCATCAGTTTCGATGGACACGTTCAGTTAACCCGATGCTGTTTCTCTGTATCCGTTCCCCCGATATAGGGTGCCATACCCATCTGATGTAACCCCCCTTGATGTCAGCCCAGGACGTGTCAGACTGAGACCATGACCACAGACTCCTCTGCAGCTTCCGCATTCCCCACCCCCGGCCAGGAACTCGCGCAGTTCGCCGATTCCGTCAGTCGCGCACTCCGGAGCGTCCGGGAAGAGACCGGCCGGATCATCCTCGGACAGCGGGATGTGATCGATCAGACGCTGATCAGTATTCTTTCCGGCGGACATGCGCTGCTGGTCGGCGCTCCCGGGCTTGGCAAGACGCTGCTGGTCAGCACGCTCGGCACGGTGCTTGGCCTTGATTCCCGCAGGGTCCAGTTTACCCCTGACCTGATGCCTTCGGATATTACCGGCAGTGAGATTCTCGACGAGGACGCCTCCGGCCACCGGAGTTTCCGTTTCGTGCCGGGTCCGGTTTTCTGCCAGCTCCTCATGGCTGATGAGATCAACCGCGCCAGTCCGCGGACTCAGTCCGCATTGCTGCAGGCCATGCAGGAACGGAAAGTGACCGTTGCCGGCGCGGAACACCCCCTGCCCGCCCCCTTCCATGTCCTCGCCACCCAGAATCCTGTCGAGCAGGAAGGCACGTATCCCCTGCCGGAAGCGCAGCTCGATCGTTTTCTGCTGCAGATTCAGCTGACCTTCCCCGCTCGCGATGACGAACGGGCAATGCTTCTGGCCACAACGGGACAGAACGTTGCACAGCCGAGGCAGATTCTTACAGCGGAGCAGGTGGCACAGGCACAGCAGGTCGTGCGTGCCCTGCCCGTCGGTGACAGGATTGTGGATGCCATCCTCTCCCTCGTCCGCAGCGCACGCCCGGAAACCTCTGATCTGCCGTTCGTGCGTGAAAATGTCGCATGGGGTCCAGGGCCGCGTGCCGCACAGAGCCTGATGCTTGCCACCCGCGCGCGCGCGCTCCTGGACGGACGTCTTTCTCCCGGCCTGGAAGATGTAATCGCGCTGGCCGGGCCGGTTCTGGCGCACCGTATGGCCCTCACCTTCCCGGCGAGGGCAAAGTCCGTGACGGTCAGTGCGGTCGTCGGAGAGCTTACCGGCAGGCTCGGATAATTGACGGTGGCCGTCAGTGACAGGTTGCGTCGTATATTCAGGAGGTCGTCCTTCTCCGGTGGTGATATCCCGCCCTCTGGAGAGAGCCGTTCAGCCACGCCCGAAGATGCGTCCGCACTTGCCGCCCGGCTTCCGGCCATAACCCTTCAGGCAGAACGGATTGCCGCCAGTCTGACGGCAGGGCTGCACGGGCAGCGCCGCTCCGGTCAGGGGGAATCATTCTGGCAGTATCGCCCGGCCCAGCCCGGAGAGCCTGCAAATCGTATAGACTGGCGTCAGTCTGCAAGAAGCGACCGGGCATGGGTTCGTGAGACCGAAGCTGAAAGTGCCGGAACGGTTCTTCTCTGGTGCGATCTGTCCGCCTCCATGCGCTGGCGCTCTGCAGACGTGCTTCCGGAGAAGCAGGACCGCGCACTGCTGATGCTGCTGGCCGCAGGGATTGCCCTGCATCGTGGCGGAGAGCGTGTGCGGCTTCTTTCACCGGATGGTCCGGCCGGACTGCCTCCGGGCGGCACGTTTGCCTCCCGTCTGGCCGCCGGATGGGCCATGATGGCGGATGCATCCGGTGCAGGGCAGCACTCCCTGCCGGACCAGGCAATTCTGCCTCGCAATGCCCGGCTGGTTGTCGCCAGCGACTTCCTCTGCACTGTCGAGGAGACTGCATCGTTCCTGCAGCATGTGACATCCTCAGGCAATGCGGCCCATCTCCTGCAGATCATGGATCCTGCGGAGGAAACCCTGCCCTGGACAGGTCATATGCGCTTTACGGGCATGGAAGGAGAAGAGGCGGTCGTTCTGCCGGATGTCTCCGCCATGAGGGCAGATTACGAAGCCTTGCTTCAGGCCAGAGAAACCCTGCTGATGCGTCATGCTACGGAAAGCGGGCATGGTATCATCCTGCACCGGACGGATTCCGCGCCGGAAACCGCATTGCTGACTCTGCATCAGCAGATGTCCGGCCGCTTTTCCGGAGGCTGATTCCGTGACGTTTGCCTTACCGGCCCTGCTGTTCGCCGCTTTTGCCATTCCGCTGATCTGGCTGATCCTGCGCGCCCGTCCGCCCTCACCGGAAACCCGGAGTTTTCCGCCTGTTGCACTGCTGGCCCGCCTGTCTCCCTCCCGGCCACAAAGCGCGAAGCCGCCGGTCCTGCTTTTTCTGCTCCGTGCTCTTGCGCTGGCCTGCGTCATCATCGGTCTGGCCGGTCCGTTTATCCCGGGAACGCGTCTGACACTTGGTGGTACAGGCAATATCCTTCTGGTTCTGGATGACGGGATGATGTCGGCGCCGGGCTGGAATGAACGCATCTCCGCGATGAACAGCATCCTCGACGATGCGGCGCGGATGCATCGTAATATCGTTTTTCTCCGCACTGCGGATCTGACGGAAGAGGATGAACATCCCGCCCTGCTGAAAGCCAGAGCGGCAACGGAAGTCAGTCATGATCTGGAGACGCTGCGCCCGTCTGCCTGGCCGTCCGACCGCGCACTTGCCACGAAGCGCCTCCTGAAGCTCGGCGATGCGAATATCGGAACGGTCGTCTATCTTTCCGACGGTATCGCCTCTGCTGCGGATGATATGTTCCGGACAGCACTGCAGAAATCCGGGCAGGTCAGTGAAATCAGACCTGCCGGATATCGCCCTGTCGTTCTGGCCCCGTCAGCGCAGCGCAACGACAAGGCCTTAGCCCGGCTGATCACCCTTCCGGCAACCGAGACCACACGGATGCGGGTCCGTGCCCGGGACAGGACCGGAGGAACGCTCGCGGTCGCGGATGTTTCCCTGCCTCCGGACAACAGGGAGACGCAGATTCTGATGCCGGATCTGCCATCCGTTATGAGAAATCAGATAGATACGCTGACGGTTGACGGACAGGCTTCCGTTCCTTCCGTTCTGATTTTTGATGACGGAGATCGCCTCCGCCCTGTCGGCCTCCTCACCACCGGCGGCGGAGATACGCCTCTCATCGGCAGTCAGTTCTACCTTCGCCGTGCATTGTCTTCCGCAGCAGAACTGCAGACCGGTTCCGTTGATTCCCTGCTTTCCCGCCCTCTCTCGGTGCTTATCGCTCCGGATGGCACCCTCTCCGGACCGGATATCAGGCAACGTGTTGCAGCCTGGGTGAAAAACGGCGGCACGCTGATCCGTTTTGCGGGGACCACACTCTCGGCAGGGCAGGAAAACATGACCGAGGAACCGGAGCAGGCTGATAAACCCTGCCCGGCGGAGCAGACGCTCCTGCCTGTCTGCCTGATGGCCGGATCCCGACAGCTCGGCGGCGCCATGTCCTGGGGCAGTCCGCAGCCTCTGGCACCGTTTGCTGCGGATTCAGTCTTCCACGATCTTGCCATACCAAAAGACGTGACAGTCTCAAGACAGGTTCTTGCCCGCCCGGCTTCCGATCTCAATACCCATACCTGGGCGCGTCTGGCCGACGGGACACCTCTGGTCACGCATATCAGTCTCGGCAAGGGTGAGATCGTGCTCTTCCACGTCACTGCCACGGCTGACTGGTCAAACCTCCCTCTCTCAGGGCTGTTCGTCTCCATGCTCGAACGGCTGTCAGATCGTGCAAACGGTGTGGAAATCCCGTCTGACACAACGATTCTGGCTCCGGTCCTGACGCTGGATGGTGACGGAATTCCCGGAGCCGCACCGCCACAGGCAAAAGGACTGCCCGCATCTGCTTTCGGCAGCACTCCGGTTTCCCGTGCACATCCGGCAGGGCTTTACGGCAGCAGCGCATCACGCCGCGCCCTCAATGCCGGTGCAACCCTGACCCGTCTTGATCCGGAAAAGCTGAGCGGTTCACTGAGCGACACCTCCCGGCATCATCCCGACAGAAAATATGGTCAGTTTTTCCTGATCGCCGCCTTCCTGCTCCTTCTCGCGGATCAGATGATCATGCTCGCCGCCCGGCTGAGGCTGAGCCTGAAACGTCGGCATCTTGCCGCTCTCGCGCTTATTCCGCTGATGGTCCTGCCATATTCCGGACATGCACAGGACAGCACGGCGGCACCTCCGGCCGATACACCGGCTCAGAATCACCCGGACGTCCCGCCTGCCGCCATCAGTACGCGACTTGCCTATGTCATTACGGGAAATGACGAGACAGACACCGCATCCCGCCAGGGGCTGCAGGGCCTCTCGACCTATGTCAACGCCCGCACATCTGCCAGTCTCGGGCCGCCGGACGGTGTTCATCCCGGCACGGATGACCTGTCCTTCTACCCGCTGCTTTACTGGCCGGTCCGGCCCGATGCTGAAGTCACGCCGGCCTTTACCTCCGCACTGACCTCTTTTATGGCTCATGGCGGAATCCTGATGATCGATACCCAGCGCACGGAAGATGACTCCGCCTCTCCGGCCCTGCTGAGAAAGGTGACGGCAGGGTTGCCGGTCCCGGCGCTGAAACACCTTGATGACCATCATGTTCTGGCCCACACATTCTATCTTCTGCATGATTTTCCCGGTCGGTATGCCGGTCGGCCGGTATGGGTGGCAAAGGAAGGCGACACCGGGAATGACGAGGTCAGTCCGGTCATCATCGGCTCGGCAGACTGGGCGCGCGCCTGGGCGACGGATTCCGCCGGAGACACTCTTTTCGCACTGTTCCCTGGCGGCGATGATCAGCGTCAGGCCGCCTGCCGTTTCGGAGTCAACGCCGTGATCTATGCCCTGACCGGAAACTACAAGGGCGATCAGGTCCATGTGCCCGAAATCCTGAAGCGTCTGGGGGAGTAAGGCTCCCATGGGTTCCTACGGTTCGCTGATTTTCTCGCCACTTATTCCACTGCCTGCTCTGATTTTTCTGGGAGTGGTCTGCGTTGCTCTGACCATCGCAGGATTCTTTGTCCGGCTGCGCGGTGGAATCATTCGTCTGATCGTCTCGGCAATCCTGCTTGCATGGCTCTCCGGTCCCCGTCTCCTGAAGGAACAGCATCACGGGCTTCCCCAGACGGCGCTCGTGCTTGTTGACGACTCTCCGTCCATGAGTTTGCGCTCCCGCAGTGAGATTGCCCGGGCCGCAGCGACCGCACTGGGCACACATCCGGATAATCTGCTCCTTCGGGTTGTCCCCGTCCGCAGCAGCCACGGGCATGGCACGCGCCTGATGGAAGCTCTTGATCAGGCCGGTGCCGATATCCCGCCCGGTCAGTTTGCAGGGGCGGTGATGATTACGGATGGTCAGGTTGCCGACGCCGTCACCCGCCTGCCCGAGCGGCTGCAGCCACATGACAAAGATGGCCACCGAACCGTACTCCCTCTGCATGTTCTGCTGACGGCAAAAGGAGAGGAAACGGACAGACGCCTGCGGATTCTTCAGGCCCCGCCCTATACAGTGACAGGACATCCCGCGGCCCTGCGCGTTCAGGTGGATGACAGCGGACCAGGCACGGCAGCCGGAACGCCTCTCACACTGACGGTCCGCGAGGATGGCGGAGAACCTGTTGAAATCCCTGTAAAAACAGGAGCTCCGCAGGATATTTCCCTGCCGGTCACTCACCCCGGAGAAACGCTGATCAGTCTTTCGGCCCAGCCTCTGCCCGGGGAGGTCTCAACGATCAACAACCAGGACGTCGTATCCGTCACAGGTGTCCGGGATCGCCTCAAGGTTCTGCTGGTGTCCGGTGCTCCCAATCAGGGGGAACGCGTCTGGCGAAGGCTTCTCAAGGCAGACCCCTCGGTCGATCTGGTGCACTTCACCATCCTGCGCCCCCCCGGCAAGGATGACGGCACACCTCTGTCCGAACTTGCCCTCATTCCTTTTCCTGTTCGTGAGCTCTTTCACGACAAGATTCGCCAGTTCGATCTGATCATCCTTGACGGATTTGAGAACGATCACATCCTGCCGACGCTCTACATGCAGAATATCGCCCGCTACGTACAGGAAGGTGGCGGACTGTTTCTGATTGCCGGACCGGAATTCACCGGACCCGGCTCGCTGCAGGATTCGCCCGTCGGAGATGTCCTGCCTGCAAGAGTTGCGCCGGGGAATGACAGCATCGTCATCCGTCGTTTCCGGCCGGAGCTTACCCCGGAAGGTCGCCGCCACCCGGTCACATCAGGCCTCTCCGGTGCTCCGGCAGGCGGCGGTACTGCCAGGGGTGGTGAGTGGGGACCGTGGTATCGCTACCTCCATACGGAAAGCAGCGAGGGCGATGTGCTGATGAATGCAGCGGATAACTCCCCGCTGCTGCTGCTCAATCATGTCCGTCAGGGACGTGTCGCGCTGCTGCTGTCCGATCAGATATGGCTCTGGTCACGCGGAGAGGACGGCGGTGGTCCCCAGGCTGAGCTTCTGAGGCGGATTTCGCACTGGCTGATGAAGGAGCCAGATCTTGAGGAAAACCGCCTTGAGGCCCGCTTCGTCCAGGATGATCTGCGGATAACCCTGCACAGTGCCCGCGATACCCTGCCCTCCGCCGTTGTAGTCACCGCACCGGATGGTAAAGAAACCCGCCTTCCTCTGGCGGCACCTTCCACTGGCTCCGCAAGCGTTCATATGGCGGCAACAGAACCTGGAATCTGGGTGGTGTCCGATGGTGTCCATCGTGTCTTCGCTGCGCCGGGGCAGAACGATCCTGCCGAATTCGGGGAACTTCAGGCGACGGCGGCAAAGCTGCGCCCCGTCGTTCAGGCCAGCGGAGGCAGCATCACCTGGCTTGGAGATAATCCGGCTTCGATTTCGGTTCCGGCAATGGCCGTCGTATCCCCGGGACAGTCGCTTTCCTCAGCCGGACGCAGCGCCTTTCCGGAACGCGGCGCCCATATCACGACCGGCAGCAGCAGTACGCCTCTGCTGCCTTCTTGGCTCATACTCCTGCTTGTGCTGATCCTGCTTCCTGTTGCATGGTGGCGGGAGGAGCGTTTCTGACCTGAGTCATTGACGTTTCGTAAATCTCCCGGTGACCGGGATCCTGTTTCTGCGTTATAGAGTCCGTATGTCCGATTTGCGTAAAACAGCTTCCCGTTCCCTTCTCAACCGGGCCTTCGCAGTCTCGCTGATGACGGTTGCGGCCTCCGTGGTCATTCCTGTCCATCATGCCTGGGCGCAGAGCGCGGATGATGAGGATGAGGCTGAGGCGCAGGCAGATGCCGAAGCCGCTGCAAAAAAATCGGAAGCCCGCCGTGCTGCACGTGCCGCAGCACCGCCGGATGCGCTGCCAGGCGCCAGATCTTCAGACGAGGATAACAGCCGTTCCAACACCGATCTGGAACCGACTGCAGCGCTCTTTGATGCGATCGACCACGGATCCCTCAGCGCTGCCCGCGATGCCGTCAATCGCGGAGCGGATCTCGAGCAGAAGAACGTTCTCGGACAGACCCCGCTGGATGCCTCCATCGATCTGAACAGGAACGATATCACGTTCTTCCTTCTCTCCATGCGTTCGCTTGAGCCCGATACGGGCGTCATGACAGCCAGCACGTCACACGGATCAGTGAAGGTGAGCAACGGTTCAGGCCATATCAATATAGGTGGTCGATCCTCCGTCGGCCCGACCCATCCGGCTGTGCGTCGCCACATCGGTGGCGGTACTCCAGCCCCGGCCGAGGGCTTCCTCGGTTTCGACGGTAGCTGATCGTCGGAATATCCTATACCCCCCGAACAGACGGATCATCACCGGAATGATCAGGAAAGTGACAAGACCGCTCAGCCCCACACTCAGCGCTGTAAAAGCGGTTCCGGCCAGCAGTCCGTGCGCACGCCTCCCAATCACTGCATGCCTCCCCTGTCTCGGCCGCCAGATACCACTCCCAGAATTGCAAAAATGCGTGCCAGTGCCGGAACACCTCCGAACTGTCTTGCAGTGCCTATCGCAATCGGCTTGGTAACAACCTTTGGTGCCATAGACGGAGCTACTTCATAAGCCCCGCCAAGCAGCAGAACCGGCACGGTAGCACTACCTGCCAAAGTTACGGCTCCGACCATCAGCGGCCGCGTCATTGCCTGAAGACTACGCAGAATAAGCTGGGATCTCTGCAAGGGGGATGACCAGGGCGTTGCCGCTGGTCCAGCAGAAAGTGAATGATTCTTACGTTGCCAAAATAGTCCTCGCACGCCGTGCTGGTCAGGGAAAGAAGAGTGAACAGGGCCAGGATGCCAACAAGCGCAGGATTGCGCCAGGGCGTCTGACCATAGCGACTCCACAACCTGATACCAACCGTTGATTGCTAGAACCTATGTGCCCAATTGCGCAGTCCGATTGACATGATGCGCCAAGGTTGTTCGACGATCTGGTTCCAGGCATGGCAGGCGATATC
>NZ_JAJJND010000024.1 GCF_029759835.1 Acetobacter sp. AN02 | reverse complement strand
TCAGAATGGCGGCATGACAACAACCGGGTATAGCTTATTCAAACCCAAAAACTGTCCGATCAGACGGGACCACCTCTTGACACCCGGAAGAGCGGAGTACACGAATTATCTGAACCAGGTGCAGAGCACTGCGGAGGCGCATGGCATGGCGGAGGCTTATGCCCGGTTCCATCTGTTCCGGGAATTCTCGAGGCAGGTGGCCATGCTGGCCTATAACGAGGCGTTCTTTCTGATCGGTTTTCTGTCGCTTGCGGCCGTACCGTTCTGTTTTCTCCTGTCTCCGAACAATCTGAACATGAAGCCGCGGACGGGCGGGCACTGATGCGCTGTCTGCCTTCAGAACATCTGTCTGTCATTGTCCGGCCGGTACGAGACCTGTCCGATCGCGGGAGTTCCCTGATGCACGCCGCCTCTCTAATCCGCACCCTGCTTTCAGGATGCGCTCTTACGGTGCTGTCCGGCTGCCTGCATGTCGGCCCTGAGTATCATGCACCGAAACCCTGGTCTCCGGCCCATTATGACGGGCATAATGCGCATGGAACCTCTCCTGACAGCGTGACCAGCGAGGCGAGGCTGGCCACGAAATGGTGGACCGTCTTCAATGATCCGGAGCTGTCCTCCCTTGAGGAGCGGCTCGTTACGCAGAACCTCTCCTTTCGTCTGGCCGTGGCGAATCTGGCGGAAAGCCGTGCCCAGCTGATGATCGCCGGTGCTGAGCGCTTTCCCGGGCTGAGTGCGGCCGGGTCCTATCAGCGGCAGCAGCGCAGCACCAAGCAGATGCAGGAGACCATCCACAGGATCGGCGGCGGTATCGTGCGTGGTACGACCGGGACCATGGGTGATACGGCAAAGGGCTTCATTGAGGAGGCCGGCAATAATGCCGTCGTTCCGCTGCTCAATCAGTGGAACTCCAGCATCGACGCCACTTATGAGATCGATCTGTGGGGCCGCGTGGCGCATCAGTATGAGGCGGCGAAGGCTGATCTGCAGGCCACGGAGGAAGAGCGCCGTTCGGTCCTGATCGCGCAGCAGGCGGATATGGCGCGCAGCTATCTCACTCTGCGCGGCGATCAGAAAAGACTGGCCGTACTTCAGGACAGCGACCAGACGCTGCGCCGTATTACCGATGTGACGCACAAACGCTATCAGGGCGGTCTGGTGACCGAACTGGATGTGGATGCCTCGGAAGCGCGTCTGCATGATCTGGATGCACAGATTGCCCAGCTCCGGCTTGGTATCGCGCAGGAAGAAAATGCCGTGGCCCTGCTTCTTGGCGCGCCGCCGGGAAGCCTGAATGCGGAGCTGGAGAAAGGAGCAGGCATTCCGGTGGTTCCGCCGGTCGTGCCTGTCGGTCTGCCGTCCGAGCTGGCCCGTCGTCGTCCCGATATCCGTGAGGCAGAAGCGAAGCTGCGTGCGGCTGTTGCGGAGACGGGTGAGGCTGTTGCGGATTTTTATCCGAAGGTGACAATTAACGCGGATTTCGGATTTCAGACCCTGTCGTTTCGTGACCTAGGGTTCTGGAATGCCCGGGCCTGGAATGTCGGACCGTCGATCTCCCTGCCGATCTTTCAGGGCGGGCGTCTCAGAGGGCAGCTGGAGCTGAAGAAAAGCGCGCAGAAAGCTGCGGCCATTTCCTATCAGCAGACGGTCGTGCAGGCCTGGCATGATGTCGATAATGCCATGATTGCCTATCACGAGGAGCAGATGCGGCGTCAGGGTCTGAGGCAGGAAGAGGAAAGTGACAGACGTGCGCTCCGTCTTGCTGAAAGTCAGTATAAAAGCGGTCTGACGAACTATCTCAATGTTCTTAATGCCCAGGAGCAGCTTCAGGGCGCACAGGTCAGTCTCGCCAGCAGTGAGGCGACGGTCGCGACCGATCTGGCGCGTCTTTACAATGCACTGGGCGGAGGCTGGGAAGAAGTGACGCCGGATAAGGATGCCGGAGGCGTTAATAAATAAGAATTTTTGGATATTTTTCTTATTTTTACAAAAAACATCAAGATAATATCGTGTGATTATTTTCCGGATTGTGTTTTATCGCGACACATGCGGGCGGATATTTTCCCTGACCGTCCGGGCCTGAAATGGCCGTGCATCACTCCTGCGCATTTTCAGGGGGGATTCATAATTCGCAGGGGAGCGGAATGGTCTATGATGTAAAGGCGTTCAGAGCGAAGTACAGAAGCGGTATATCAAAATACTATAATGTCTATTTTCATGTTTTTTTGTCCTTGATGCCGGTATCGCCGGACTTGTATATTTTGCGTTGAAAATCAGGAATATCGGTATTGTCGATCTCACCGGCTTCGTCGCCGGGGTGCTGTTTTTCAATTTGTGTGAATATGTCATCCATAAATCCTTCGGGCACAGAAAAAATCCGATGGCTCTGCCGTTTTATAAAAGACATACAGGCGACCATCATAATTTCTTTTCTGACAGCGAGATGTATTTTGACCGGGCACAGGACTGGCGTGTCATTCTCTTTCCGCCGTGGCTGATCGTTGTTATCTTTCTTCTTCTCGGAGTTTTCTATGGTCTTGCGCTGCTGAGCATGAATTTTTCGGCACTGTTCTGCATTGCTGTTCTGGGAAGCTATCTCTGTTATGAAATCTTCCATGTCTGCGTGCATGCTCCGGAAGGATGCTGGTTTACGAATCTGCCTTGGATCAGGCAGGTCCGGTATCTTCATACCATCCATCACCGTTGCCATCTGATGGCGGACCGGAACTTCAACATCCTGTTTCCCCTGACGGATGTGATTCTGAAAACCATCGTCCTGAAATAACAGGATCGGGCAGGACGTTTTCAGAAAGGCGGCACTCCGCAGAGTGCCGCCTTAACTTTATCAGATTCCTGAAAGAGGTTTACGGAGCGGCTTTATTTAATCCCCGCTCTCCTCCTCCTCCGTTTTTTCTCCGGGTATGCGGTAGGTGCCGGAAAACCAGCGGCCCAGATCGATGTCTGCGCAGCGTTTCGAGCAGAACGGACGACAGGTCGGATCGGTCTCCCTGCCGCAGACGGGACAGACGGGATGATGTTCAGGCATCATGAAGCTCCCAGGCTGAAAGATTCAAAGACAGATCAACGCGCATCCTCAGTCGTCCATCGCATCCGGAGACGGCTTCGCGCAGAGCTTCCGGATCGTTTCCCAGAGCCCGGAACAGGGCCGTTCCGCAGCGAAGTTCCCTGCTGTCACCGGGCCGGTGCTGGCGCACCGCGCATCTGAGCGCGTCCAGTGCCCTGCCATGCGGGCTGTCGAGCAGTTCGTGCAGCGGTGCCCGGCGCCTTGGCCGGACGACCTCCAGAAAACCAAGGGCAGATACGCCGAGCAGACGTGGTCCGGCGGGATCATTTTTCAGAAGCGCCTCGACAGGTTCCCGTAATGCCAGCCTCTTGCGGACGGCCAGCCCGGCCGGATCGATCAGAATGGCACCGGACAGTTCCCGGAGGCGGATCTGCGCCAGAAGGTCCGGCAGAGCGTGGAGATTGGCAGCGTATTGCGCCCGCTGCTTGCTGTCCCGACCACCCAGGGCAGTGCCACTGTCCATATCCACTGCCACCAGTGCCGGTGTGGGCGTGATTGTCGCGGTCATACCGCCTGGCAGCAAAACTTCAGGACGGGTCAGGGCTTCTGCAGCGTCGGCTGTCTGTTCCGTGAATGCGGACGTCACGATCTGTATGCGTCTGTTCAGTGCGGATGGCAGCCGGGCGGCAAATCCGGGATTATCGATCAGGATCGGGCTGTCGGGATAGCGTGCTGCCAGGCGCTCGACCGGGGAGGGAGCCGGGACCAGAAGGCGCGGGGCCTGGCTGGTGTCTGCCGGGTGCTCTGCCGGTTTCAACCGTGGTCCCTTGCCGCCCAGAGCGGGCCGGACGATCCGCACGGTTACGACCGCACCTTCCTGCAGGGCGGTTTTCCCCTCCTGGTCCGGCAGAAAACCCGGCTCGTGTCCGGCAAGCGTGACGAATGCACCGCCAAGTTCCGGCCGTCGGGCTGTCACCCGCCCGAGGTGAATCTCGTCCGTGCCGTCAGGAGCGGCAGGCCGCCACAGGGCGAACTCCAGCAGCACCTCTTCCCGTGTCACGGCCACACGGGCCTCGCCGGGGGAGCAGGCAACCCGTATCACCGGAGGGGAAGTCATGCGGTTTTTTCCTTCAGGAAATCCAGTGTTCCGTGCAGCCTCTTTTCTGACCGCGCAGAAGCTGTGCGGTTTCGAACAGGGGCAGGCCGATCACGGCGGACGGGCTGCCGAGCACGAGACGAATGAAGGAAGCAGCATGACCCTGCAGTGCATAGCCTCCTGCCTTGCCCTGCCAGTCCCCTGCATCCAGCAGTGTATCGATCTGACGGTCTGTCATGCGTGAGAACGCTACGGCGGTCTCAACCGTTCGCAACGTCGCACGTCCTTCGGTCCAGGCCGGAGAAGGACAGAGAGCGACGCTTGTGATGACGGTATGCCGTCGTCCGGACAGTTTAGCGAGACAGTCCCGCGCCGTTTCTCTGGTTTCCGCCTTGGGCAGAATCCGGCGGCCAAGTGCTACGACCGTATCGGCTGCCAGAATCAGCGCCGGTTCCGCCGTCCGTCCTGCCACGAGAGCGGCTTTTTCCTGTGCCAAGCGTGTGGCATAGGGACGCGGCAGTTCGCCGGGCTGCGGGGTCTCGTCAATATCGGGCTGGTCTGTCCGGTCCGGGACCAGACCGATCTGTGCGAGCAGATCCCGCCGCCTGGGCGACGCCGAGGCCAGCACGAGCAGCGGTGTTTCTGTCATCCGGACCGGCTGGTCTTACTTGAAGCGGAAGGTGATGCGACCTTTGGTCAGGTCATAGGGCGTCATCTCGACGCTGACGCGGTCTCCGGCCAGCACGCGGATACGGTTCTTGCGCATCTTGCCGCTGGTATGTGCCAGAATCATGTGCTCGTTATCGAGCTTCACGCGAAACATGGCATTCGGCAGCAGTTCCGTAACCGTGCCGGTGAATTCAATCATGTCTTCCTTAGACATGGGATCCTTCGTTCATTCTGTGGCCTCTCTGGCGGTTATGAGCGGGCATATGTGATGAGACTGAGGCCCGAGGTCAAGTTTTCCCTCTCAGACGGAGATGCGCGTCTCAGGCGGACCGGGAGACCCGGACCCTGAGGCGGGACCGGAGTGTGGCTGCCGGATTGTATGTAATACTCTGTTTTATATGTATAATTTTTATATCGATCCGGATATGTCTGCTGCGCTCAGGCCTGCCATAAGGAGGCGGAGCGTTCTTCCGGCTCCTGTAATTATTTTGCCGGCAGACGCAGGCAGGACCGCGTCCGGCTGCGGGACGCGACTTTCCGGAGAGGTGCTCTCTATCAGTTGTTCTGTCCGTCGATCATATCGAGTCGGGCTGAGATGCTCAGTGCGTGGGCTTCCAGCCCTTCGGCACGGGCGATGGCTGCACCTGCCGGGCCGACACGACGGAGGGCTTCGGGGCCGCCTGCGATGAAGGTTGTCCGCTTCATGAAATCATAGACCGAAAGCCCGGAAGAGAATCTGGCCGTGCGGGAGGTCGGGAGCACGTGATTTGGCCCGCCGACATAGTCACCTACAGCTTCAGGACAGAAACGGCCGAGGAATGCCGCACCTGCGTGGCTGATTTTTGCGAACACCTCTTCCGGGTTGTCCAGCATCAGTTCCAGATGTTCCGGTGCGATCTGATCAACCAGGGCTGCAGCCTCGTCCCAGCTGCGGACAATGATGATGCCGCCGAAATCCCGCCAGCTTGCTCCGGCGATGGAGGCGCGGGACAGGCGTGTCAGTTCCGCATCCACCGCATCGAATACGCGGCTTGCGAAGGCTTCGTCCGTGGTGATCAGGATGGACTGGGCCAGCTCGTCATGTTCGGCCTGAGCCAGAAGATCGAGTGCCGTCAGGCGCGGATCGTTCTGTCCGTCCGCCAGTACGACCACTTCGGACGGTCCTGCGATGCTGTCGATTCCGACCCGCCCGAAGACCTGCCGCTTGGCTTCCGCCACCCATGCGTTACCAGGCCCGACGATCCGGTCCACCGGTGCAATGCTTTGCGTGCCGTAGGCCATGGCGCCGATGGCCTGTGCACCGCCGACGCGATAGATTTCCGTCACACCGGCTCGCCGTGCCGCGGCAAGGACCAGCGGGTTGAGCGTGCCGTGCGGCGTCGGCACGCACATCGCGAGGCGTTTCACGCCGGCGACCCGTGCCGGGATGGCGTTCATGAGCACGGAGGAGGGATATGCGGCCTTTCCGCCCGGCACATAGAGTCCGGCGGCATCCAGCGGTGTCCATCTCTGGCCCAGGGTCAGACCGTCCTGGTCGGTAAAGCGGAAATCCTCCGGAAGCTGGGCCTTGTGAAATGCCTCAATCCGGCTGGCAGCCAGATCGACGGCGGCGAGCAGCTCTCCGGACACCTCCGCGCAGGCTGCGTCCACTTCTTCCGCAGTGATCCGCAGCTGTCCGGCTGTCAGCTCCATATGATCGAACCGGGCTGTATACTCACACAGGGCGGCATCGCCGCTGCGGCGCACGGTCGCCAGAATCTCCGCGACGGGTGCATCCACCCGGGCGCTTTCCGTCTGCCGCTCGTCTGTCAGGGCAGCGAATTCCGCTGCGAACGCCGCGTCCTGTGTATTCAGCCATTTCATATGCGGGAAACCTTGCTGTCCTGTCAGACCGTGCCGATGGCGGCGCGGAAGCGTTCGATAAGTGCGCCGATCACTTCGGGGCGCGTTTTGAGAGCCGTGCGGTTGACCACGAGGCGGCTGGTGACATGCGCGATGGTCTCGACCTCGCACAGGCCGTTGGCTTTCAGCGTGGAGCCGGTATCGACCAGATCGACGATAAGGCGGGACAGGCCCAGATTCGGTGCCAGTTCCATCGCGCCGTTGAGGTGCACCACATCCGCGTTGATGCCTTTGGCGGCGAAGTGACGTCTGGTGATGGCAGGATATTTCGAGGCGACCCGGACTTCCGACAGGCGGGAGAGATCGTCCGCGCCCTCATCATGCACGGGCCGTGCGACGGCCACGCGGCATCCGCCGATTCCGAGATCAAGCGGGGCGTAGAGATCGGGATAGTCGAATTCCATCAGCACGTCCGCACCGCAGATTCCGATCTGTGCGCCGCCGAACGCCACAAAAGTGGCGACATCGAAGGAGCGTGCGCGCACGACATCAAGCGAGGGGTCATTCGTGGAAAACCGCAGATGACGGCTGCTTTCGCTGAAGCAGTCCTCGTCCGGGACGATACCGGCGCGAGCCAGGAGGGGCAGGGCGCTTCTGAGGATGCGTCCCTTGGGCAGGGCGAGGATCAGACCCGCTCCTGCGTCGGGCGGGGCGCTGTTCAGTGCGGCCTGCTGCGGAAGGGCCTGGGACAAGGCGGTCATCTGTCGGGCTCCGTAGCCGGTCATTCCGGCGTCATTCCGGCGAGGGGTTACCACACACACGGAGCCGGAAGAAAGAGCCGCCGGGCAAAAGCCGGGCGCAGGAAAAGGAGGGAGCCAGCGCTCTTTCCCGCCGTCCTGCCTTGCCGATCCGGCCCCGGAGCGGTAGAAGCCCGCCACCGAGTATTCTTTCCCGCCGTCCCGTGCAGCTTCGTGTTCTGCCAGGCGGCATATCCAGTTCCAGGACGTTTTTATGAAACAGCAGGCGAACCTGATCCGTGCCGGCCAGGTCATTGAACATGACGGCCGTCGCTGGACCGTCCTCAAGCAGCAGATCATCACCCCCGGCAAGGGCGGTGCGTTCATTCAGGTCGAGATGCGCGACCTGAAGACGGGCAACAAGACCAACGAGCGCTGGCGCACCGCCGATACCGTCGAGCGGCTGATGACGGAAGACAGGGAATACAACTATTCCTATATGGACGGAGAGACCCTGGTCCTGATGGATCCGGAGACGTTCGAGCAGTTCCTGCTGCCGATCGGGCTTCTCGGAGATCAGACGCCGTTCCTGCAAGACAACATGGTCCTGAACGTGAACCTCGTGGAGGGCGATCCGGTGGCCGTGACCCTGCCGCCGCATGTCACGCTTGAGGTTGCGGAGGCCGATCCGGTCGTGAAGGGGCAGACCGCCAGCTCGTCCTACAAGCCCGCGAAGCTCTCCAACGGCGTGAAGACGATGGTTCCGCCCTTCATCGAGGCCGGTGAGCGTATCGTGGTCCGCACGGATGACTCGACCTATGTCGAGCGTGCGAAAGACTGATCTGCTTTTTCCAGAGCCGGATTTTCCATATCCGGTCGGGCGGCACCTTCGCGTGCCGCCCTGATGTTCCTGTCATTTCCTCTCCGCCGGAGTCCGCCCTGTGGCTATGCGTCTTTCCCCCGTTATGACCGTTATGCAGAACGCCGCGCAGAAAGCCGTGCGCCGTCTTCTGCGTGACTTCAACGAGGTCGAGCAGCTGCAGGTCAGCATCAAGGGGCCGGGTGACTTTGTCTCCCAGGCTGATCTGCGGGCCGAGCAGACTCTGCGGGAAGAGCTGGAGCGCGCTCGCCCGGGTTATGCGTTCCTGATGGAGGAGTCCGGTGCCTCCGGCTCCGAGAACTGGTCCTGGCGCTGGATTGTCGATCCGCTCGACGGGACGACGAATTTTCTGCACGGTCTGCCGCACTGGGCCATTTCCATCGGTCTGCAGCGGCGCAATCCGGACGGTTCGATCGAACTGGCGGCGGGCGTGGTCTATAACCCTGCCGCGGGTGAGATGTTCTGGGCCGAGAAAGGCACGGGGGCGTTCCTCAACGAGCGTCGCCTGCGCGTGTCCGCCCGGCGCGAGATGCACGAGGCCCTGTTCGCGACCGGCGTTCCCTTCGCGAAAGTGTCGGCCCGCAAGCGTGAGCAGTTCAGCCATGTGCTCAATGCTCTGATGCCGCAGGTGGCAGGCGTGCGTCGTTTCGGGTCTGCGGCCCTGGATCTCGCTTGGGTCGCGGCGGGACGTTACGAGGGCTACTGGGAGTTTGGTCTTAAGCCCTGGGACTGTGCGGCCGGGGTGCTGATCGTGCGTGAGGCCGGAGGGTACTGCACTGCTCCGGACGGGACCGAGCTCAATGATCTGCCGGACGATGTTTCCATTGTCGCGGGCAACACGAAACTGCACGCGCGGCTTCAGGCAATTGTCGCGGACAGTCTGAAATCCGGAGCCTGACACCTGCGGACAGACGAGAGCTGTCCGTGATGCCGGATATCGTCTTTGGGAGGCTGTGCCGATGTGGCTGAAACCATCTCTGTCCCGGCGGGTCCGGGGATATCCTGTCGGAATGTCCTGCGTTCTGCTGGCCGGGTTCTGCCTTGCCGCCGCGACCGGGACGGCATCGGCGCAGGTGCGGGCGGATGAATCCGCTCTGGATGCGCTTCCTCAGGCACAGAAAAAGCCTGAGGATAAAAAGGCGCAGAAGCCACATCAGACTCAGACCCGCAGGGTAGCCGTAAAGCCGCAGGGCAGGGCACAGGGCAAACCGGCTTCTGCCGGACATAATGCCCTGGCCGCGGCTGTTTCCGCTCCGGCTGCCCCGCAGCCTGCTCCGGCCCGCCGTCCGCCGCCGGCCGCGACCATTCCTCCCGCGCCGCCGCCCGTCCCCGTGCTGACCCCGCCTGAAATGCCGGTTGATCTGCATCCGTTCCCCATGCCTGCGGACCCGCCGGTGGTGAAGGATGCAAAGGGCAGCTCGGCTCCGGTTCCCGGAGGCGTCCGTCTCGTGTTCGGAGAGGACAGTTCCGATCTGAATGAGGAGATGCGGACTGCGATTCTGGCCTTTGTCAAAATTCTCAGGGACCAGCCGGACACGCGTGCGCTTGTGGATGCCTGCGGCAGCGGTGCGCCGAACGACCCTTCGCGCCCGAGGCGCAAGGCGCTGGCCAGAGGTCTTGCCGTCCGAGCCGTGCTGATGAATGCGGGGATTCCGTCCACTCGAATCTATGTCCGGGTAAAGGGGCCGCCGGATGATGAAATCCGCAATGTACCGGATGACCGGGTAGACCTGAGGCGCTCTGACACGATACCGTGAGGCTTCCAGCCTTCCGGAGACCCGACTGTCATGACGCGCCCGACCACATTTCTGTTCCGGATGATCGCTTTTCTCGTTGCGGTTCTCTGTGTGGCCGGGCTGCTTCGCAAGCCGCTGGCGGCGGCGTTTTTCAATAATCCGCTGCTGGACGGGTTCATTCTTTTCACCCTAGCTGTCGGTATCGGCTGGACGCTGCTTCTGGTCCTGCGGCTGCGTCCGGAGGTGGCGTGGGTGGAGACTGTGCAGCATGACAGGGAGAGCCTTCTGCGTGCTCCGCCGCCGAAAATGCTGTCCGCCTTAAGCCAGGCACTGACCCCGCGGCGGGAAGGCAGCCGCGTGACGCTGTCCACTCCAGCCCTGCAGTCGATTCTCGATTCGATTTCCGGACGGCTTGGCGAGGGGCGTGAGATTTCGCGCTATCTGACGAGTCTGCTGATTTTTCTTGGTCTGCTCGGAACATTTTACGGTCTGCTGCTGACGGTTTCTGCGATTGCGGATGTGATTGCCGGGATGTCCGTGGGTGACAGCGATCTGAATGCGATGTTCGGGCAGCTCAAATCCGGTCTGGCAAAGCCGCTGCACGGCATGGGAACGGCCTTTTCCGGCTCGCTCTTCGGTCTGGCCGGAGCACTGGTTGTCGGATTTCTCGATCTTCTGGCCGGGCAGGCACAGAACAGATTTTTCAATGAGCTGGAAGAGTGGCTCGTCAGCTTCACGCGTCTGTCTTCCGTTGCCGCGCCTGTGGCGGATGGAGAGGCCGGCGTCCCGGCTTATGTTCAGGCGCTTCTGGAGCAGACGGCTGAAAATATGGAGGGGCTTCAGGTGCTTCTCCGTGCGGGTGAGGCACAGCGGATGCAGCAGATGGAGCTTCTGTCCAGACTGGACACGCATATCGGTGCTCTGGCCGGGCTGCGGAAGGATACGGATGAGTTGCGTGCGATCCGGGAGCACATGCGCGTCGTGGAGCAGCTTCTGTCGCGCATGGCGGCTGAAGGCGAGCGTGAGCGGGCGCAGGGGATTGCTGATCTGCGGGGAGATCTCCGTCTGCTGACCCGCACGCTTGCCGCTGCCGCCGGACAGCAGGGAGCCTGAGCCGCGATGCGCGCCGGACGCCGCGGAAGCCGCACACCCCGTTCCGGGCTGGATGCCTGGCCGGGCTATGTCGATGCCCTTTCAACCCTGCTGATGGTTGTTACGTTCGTGCTGCTTGTGTTTGTGGTTGCTCAGGCGTTTCTGTCCGTCGCGCTGAACCGGCGGCAGCATACGCTGGAGGCATTGCAGGGACAGGCGGCGGAGCTTGCCCGTCTGCTTTCGCTGGAGCAGGCACAGACGAAAGATCTGCGGCTCCATGTCGCGACTCTGACCACGCAGCATGACAGGGATACGGCTGATGCCGCAGCCCTGGCGCAGCAGCTTTCCGCCGCGGAGGATCAGGACAGGGCATCGGAGGACAGGGCCGCGCAGCTCAGTCAGCAGATCGACCAGCTGACGCAGCAGCTTGCCGCGATTTCTGCGGCTCTGGATGTGTCGCATCATGATGTTGACGAGCGCAACGCCAGGATTGCCGATCTCGGAGCGAAGCTCAATCTCGCACTTGCCGACAAGGTCAGTCAGCTTCAGCGGTACCGTTCGGAATTTTTCGGGCGGCTGCGTGATGTGCTCAAGGATCATAAAGGCGTGCAGATTGTCGGGGACCGGTTCGTGTTTCAGAGCGAGGTTCTTTTCCCGACGGGCAGTGCGGATCTTACTCCGCAGGGTGTGGCGGAAATCCGCACGCTGGCGAAAACCCTGAAACAGGTTTCAGGTCAGATTCCGGCGGATATTCCTTGGATTCTCCGTGTGGACGGCCATGCGGACCGGCAGCCGATCCATACGGCGTTTCCGAGCAACTGGGAACTGTCCTCTGCCCGTGCCATTACGGTGGTAAAGCTGCTGATTGCGGAAGGGATCGATCCGCATCATATCGCGGCCACCGGATTTGCGGATTATCAGCCGCTCAGTCAGGGGCGCACGGCTGAGGATTTTGCCCGTAACCGGCGTATCGAATTCCGGCTGACGGACAGATAGAGCAGCGTCGGGGGCAGCCTGATGCGCCTCAGGCATCCACGCGGTGGCGGAACATCCAGGCCGGGCCGGTCTCGGCCAGCAGCCATTTGATATATTCCCATCCCAGAATTCTCAGAGAGGTGGCGTCGAACCGGCGCTGAAGGACCGGTGACTGAACGGGACAGGGATAGAGCTGGAGGTCCGGCGCGGCACGGCTGATTTCCCGGACGGCCCGACGGACGTGATATCCGGCCGTTACGATGATGAGTGAGCGGATATGGTGCTGTGTCGCCCATTCCAGTGTTTCTGTGGCATTTCCTACCGTTGAGGTTGCGGCCCGGCCGAGCGTGATCCGTTCCGCATCGCGGGATGTGGCCTGTGGAGCGAGGTCCTGCAGCCGGACGGAGGGGTCTACACCGGAGATCAGGAGAAACCGTCCGCGATGGCCGTGGAACAGGCGCAGCGCAGCTTCCACCCTTCCGCTGCCACCGGTGAGCGCGACGATACCGTCTGCCACCGGCGGGAGAGGCGCCGGTCGGAGAGCGTCGGCCACGAACCAGATGAACCCGGCGGAAAAGGCCATCGCCAGAGACACGAGGGTCAGCAATGTCCATCCGGCGATTCGCCGCGCGGTTTTGCGTCCGGAGGACGGATGCCCTTTCCGGGGAGCGGAGATCTGTTCTGCCGCAGGGCGTTTCACGGCAGCCTGCGGAGCCAGAGGCGCACGATGATCCGGGCCGTGCTCCAGCCGAGACACATGGCAATGAGCGGGATGATTCCCAGTCCGATGAGGACAGGGCGGGGCAGGCCGCCGAGGATCAGCGTCCTGACCTGATCGACGCTTGCAGTCAGCGTCGCGTCTCCGCCGTAGAGCGGTGCCGTAATGCCGTACAGCAGGGTGAGGACCGGAAAGCCGCATATCACTCCGGCCAGCCCGCCCGCCAGCCCGAGGGCGCCAAGCCGGGTGCCGAATCGGCCTGCGATATAGCCGTCTGCCGCACCCAGACCATGGAGAATACCGACGGCGTCACGCCGCACGCCCAGCCCGAGCCGTGTGGCCATTCCGGTCACTGCGACCGCGACAAAGCTTACGGCGGCAAGGGCCAGTGCCGCGCAGAGTTCCAGACTGCCGGCCAGTCCCGCCAGCCGTCCGCGCCATTCGTCGTTACGCTCGATCAGCGTGCCGGGGGCAACGTCCCGCAACGCCGTTTCCTGCCCTGCATCCAGATGCGTGCCGGGATGCATGTGCACCTCGATAACCGCCGGCAGCGGAAGGGCGGCCGTGCCCGATACACCCAGCCAGGGACGCAGAAGGGTATCCAGCTCCGTGGCACTCAGGCGGCGCACCGACATCGTTTCGGGAAGAGTCCCCAGAAGGGCGAGCGCGGCCTCAGCCCGGGTTTTTCCCGTGGCCGTTTCTGAAGGCGGCGCAGAGGCCGGATTGTCGGGCTGCGGCACCTGCACCGTCACCAGCCCGGCCGCACCTGCGGCCCAGCGCAGCGACAGGCTGCGTGCTCCGAGTGCACCGGCCAGGGTCAGGGAGGCGAGGAAGGCCATCGCGGCGATCATTGCGATCAGGGTCCGGTCCGGCAGGGCGCCTGCCAGCGCCAGACCGTCCCGCCGGTTCCGTGCATCAGACACCGGAGGCCTCCGTCAGCCGCCCGCTGCTCAGGATCAGGGCCGGAGCCTCAAAACGGCGGATCAGGGTTTCGTTATGCGAGGCAATGATGACGGTCGTGCCCATTGTGCTCAGTTCGCGCAGCATGCCGACAATCCTGAGCGCCTGAGTGTCCTCCTGGGCATTGGTCGGCTCATCGGCCAGGATCAGAGCCGGACGTGGCACGACGGCCCGGGCAATGGCGACGCGCTGCTGTTCTCCGCCCGAAAGGGCACCGGGCAGGGCCTCGGCCCGTTCCGACAGACCGACCCACTCAAGAATGGCTCCGACTTCTTCCCGGACGGTGGATTCGGGGGTGCGGATAAGGCGCAGGGGCAGGGCGACGTTATCGGCGACGGACAGTCCCGGCATGAGCCGGGGGTGCTGGTGCACCATGCCGATCCGGCGGCGCAGTCCGGACAGAATGGCGCGGCGCGGCGGAACCGGGCTGACTTGCGTGCCGAGGATCGTGAGTTCTCCGGCCCGGGGGAGAGATTCGAGATGAAGGAGCCGCAGAAGACTGGATTTTCCTGCGCCCGAGGGACCGAGAAGCCAGCGGAAACCACCGGCAGGAACCGAGAAGGTGACGCCGGACAGGGTCGGTTCCCCTGATGTGCCGCGTCGCCGGGTTCCGTGGCTCCAGTTCAGATTGCGTGCGTAGATCACGCCGGAACTCCGTTATCCGGGACCAGGCCTTCCCTGCGCGGAGATCCTCCGGAACAGCGGTTCCGGGGGGTATGCGGCGTCCTCAGCTTCATGGGGAGTGACGGTAGACATCCCGTGAGGTCTTGTCGACGCCCCGTTGCAAAGCGGTCCCCGGATATGCTTTTCACATCAGCTTGGTTATATTCATAAATCAGGAAGAAAACCGGCGTATGAAGCAGATGGCGGCAGAGTGCGGTGCTGTCTGTCGGATGGTGTTGTTTACGAGGAGAGCCCTTCCGGATGCTGATTGTCTGCCCGTCCTGCGGCGCCCGGTATAATGTTCCGGAAAGCGCGCTGCAGCGCAGAAGACGCCTGAAGTGTGCTCAGTGCGGCACGGGATGGACGGTCGAGGCTGCCGCACCGCAGCCCGCAGAAGAGCCGGAGCATGTCCCGTCCGTGTCTCCGGCGGAGGAGCCCCGCTCCGCGCCGGAAGCCGTTCCGGCACCCGAGGTTTCTGCTCCTGCCCACTCTGCCGAATCTGAATCGTCCGGTCACTCCTCACGAACTCCGGCTTCTGATGACGAGGTCCCTGGTCCCGTGCCGGAGCCGCCGGTATCTGCAGACGAAGCACGGCCATCGGATACAGAGACCGCTCATGCGCATGTGCCGCACACACATGAGCCGGAGGAGGCGGGTTCTGCCACAGAGGCGGAGGTCGCTCCGGCGGAGCCTGTTGCCAGGGCGGAGCCGCCCGCTCATATTGCTGACGCCGCTCCGGTGTCAGAGGCGCCTTCAGTTCCGGAGCTTCCACAGGCTCAGGCAGATGAAGAACCGTCCCTGAAGGACTCCGGGCACGTTACGGACACCGTATCTGAGGAAAGCTCAGCGCCGTCAGCTGATGCCGCGCCCGCGGAAGGAAGCAAAACTAATTTTCCGCCGGATAATATCTGGTCAGCATGGGCTTCATCCTGGAAGCCATGGCCGGGTGCGGATGCCGCTCCTGCTCCGGCACCTTCTGAGTCCGGGTCTCCGGCAGATGCGGAGGCTCCTGATACGGCGCAGCCCCCGACTGAGCCGATTGTGCCGGAAATTCAGGCAGAGCCTGACATTCAGCCTCAGGCCGAAGAGGAGCGGGATACGCTGCCTCCGCTGCAGGAAGAAGAGCCGCAGCCTGAGCCTTTCCGGAATACTGAGCCGGATCCCGGCTATGCCGAAACCCCATCTTTTCCAAAGCTGCCTCATTTCGAACTCAAGACGCATGCCGTAAGGGCCGAGGACCTGCCGCCTCAGCCCGAGGAATACGGCTATCACCAGCCCGCACCGGCTGGGGACGAGGCTGATCATTCTGCAGGGTATGAGCAGCCGGATGAGGCACCGCAGTCTCATGAGTCGGAAAATTTCGATCGGGTGATCGAGCAGCTTCGTGCGACGCGGCGTGATGATGAACCTCTTCACCCGCATGCGCAGGAAGATACCTATCTTACTCCGCCCTGGGTTTCCGAGCCCCCGCCGCCGGAACAGCCTGCAGAGACCTATTACCAGGGTGAGGAAGAGGTTCACGTCTTTCCGGGGAATGTGGACGAACTGCCACCCCTGCAGGAAGAGGCTGTTCCGGATTATCCGGAAGAAACGGTTGTCCAGACGGAGTCCGTCGTCAGTACTGCCGGAACCCTCCGGAAAGAGACGCGGCTTTTCACGAACTCGGATTCGCTGTTTTCACGTGACTCAGCTGCGGAAAAACCGCCTCTTCTGGAGCGCCCGGCCTTCTGGAAAGCTGCGTGGGCGGTCAGCTGTGTGGGCAGTCTTGCTGCCATGGCAGCTGTCTGGCACTGGCGGGAGGCTCTGTCCGCAACCTGGCCTCTGCTTGGTCTGCTCTGAACTATGCTATGCAGATCCGGCTCCGGAGACTCCGGAGCCGGATTTTCATGTATGGAGGGGTGATGAGTAAGATTGCCCCGTTCTTACGGGACGGGAGTTTCAGAAGCGGGCGAGGCGTTCCGTGATCACGTCATACAGCGCGGGGACATCCGCTTCCCTTATGAAATGCACATTGCGAGGGTGATCGGTAATCTGCCACCAGTCGACCACCGTCATTCCCATGGTCAGTTCTGATCCGGTTTCCACCCGGACGCTGACGTCCCGACCCTGATACAGATCCGGCCGCAGAAGCCATAATACCGTGTTCGGATCATGCAGCGGGCCACCATCCGTGCCGTATTTCGTTGCTTCGAAACGTTTTTCGAAAGTCAGCCAGTCAGCCACAACCGGACCGACGCGATTGGGAATGGCCCGGAAACGCGCCAGTCTTTCCGCGCTCGTATGTAGCTTGTGCGTAAGATCCAGAGGCATCATCACCAGAGGGATTCCTGATGCCAGTACGATCTCTGCCGCGTGGGGATCGACGTAGATATTGAATTCGGCAGACGGAGTAATATTGCCGACTTCTGAAAAAGCCCCGGACATGCTGACGATCCGGCCGATCCTGGTCCGGAGTTCCGGTTCCCGGGCCAGAGCCAGAGCCAGATTTGTCATCGGTCCGATCGCGCAGACAGTGATATCCTGTGGCGGATGCTGCATGACCGTGTCGATGATAAAATCCACGGCATGACCTGGAGTGGCCCTGCGGGAGGCTGGCGGAAGATCCGCGCCTTCAAAGCCCGTTCTGCCATGAACGTGCATAGCGTTGACAGGTGCTCTGAGCAGGGGGCGGTCTGCTCCGGCATGGACCGGAATATCGGGCCGTCCGGCCAGATCCAGTGTCTGCAGGGCATTTTCCGTTGCCTGGGCCACTGACACGTTTCCGGACACCGTTGTCACGCCCAGAAGATCGATTTCCTCAGAGATCACGGAAAGAAGAATGGTCAGTGCGTCATCCTGGCCGGGGTCAGTATCAATGATGATTTTCACGGGAGTCCTCAGCCTGTCGGTTCCGGGAGTCTGCCTCCTGTTATCCGTACGGAGCAGGGGCGGGGATATTCGTTTTTAGTTAATTTTTCCGTGTCATGAAACGACAGAGACCTTATCGGCAGAACCGGATCAGGAATTCTGCTCATCTCTCATTTCATGATCTCGATACGCGCGATTTCAAATTATTTTAATACAGGATGATTCATTCCAGATGAAAAAATATACCCTCGTTCTGGCTGCTTTTTTATCCCTGATCACCGGTTATCTGTCTGCGGGGCGGGCTTTTGCCGCCGAGATCAGCAAGGAAAACAATACTCAGACGGAGAGGCTGGTTTTTGACCGGAAAACCTGTAGGACAGCCAGTCCGTTCCTGAAATTTAATGATATTTATATTAAAAATTCAGGGAATCCGGAACCGGAGGTTTGCACCGCTTTTATCGTCGGCCCTCAGACGACGCATCCGAATCCGCAATCCATCGGGCAGATCTCATCATCCGCTGTTGATCTGGGTTATCTCCTCAAGGCTGCACCTGCGAACGGAATTGCTGCCGTAGCTGTCTATTTCTATGCACCGCCCTTTGATGTCGCGGAATTTTCCCTGAATATTCCGATGGATGTGAATGCGGTATGGGCCGATCTTAAGGGAAATACGCGTTCTGCACCTTCATTTGTCCGTTCAGTCGGAAATGTCGATAAGGTGAAGAATATGGAGCAGATATCGCTGATCTATATGTATACGAAAGACGGCGGGAAAAACTGGCAGTCTACGTTCATCTGTCGCTTCTGCGGAAAATCCTGATACCGGAAACCATCTGAGTCGGGCTGGTGGGAAAAATTATTATATCGTAACGAAAAGGGTGCTGCCCGCTCAGGAGTTCCGCAGATGACCGGTTTTTCGTCTCCCTCCCTGACAGCGACCGATCTGATGCTGCTGGAAAGAACGATTGAGCTTTCTGAGGCAAGCCGGGATAGCGGAAATCATCCGTTCGGTGCGCTTCTGGCAGATGAGGCGGGGCATATTCTGATCGAATCAGGGAACAGTTCCGCCCGGGACCGGGGGATCGGCCATGCGGAACTGAACGTCTCGCGGGAGGCTGCCCGCCGGTTTACTCCGGAGTTTCTGTTGTCCTGCACGCTCGTGACATCGGTTGAGCCCTGCTGCATGTGTGCCGGGAGCGTCTACTGGGCCGGAATCGGTCGGCTGGTCTATGGCATGTCCGAAAAACGTCTCGCGATTCTGACGGGTGACAATCCCGAGAATCTTACGATGAACATGCCCTGCAGGCAGGTGTTTGAGGCCGGGCAGCGTAAGGTTTGTGTGGCGGGCCCGGCGGACACGCTGGAGGGACGGATTATCCGTGCCCATCAGGGATTCTGGTGAGATCTTCCTGTCCCGGGGGTTGTCTGCCGGGCAGACCTGACGTTTCCCTTCATGCCATTCCGATTGCCATTGCAAGAAGCCAGAACACGACGATGGCTCCTGCGGCAAAAAGCAGGACGGGGGCAGCAATGCCGAGGAAAAACGTCCGGCCACGGGGTTTTGCTGCAGCTTCTGTTTCCTCCTCTGCGGCCATTTCCGCAATCTCCCGGGTGCTTTCTGATTCGTCGTATTCCATGACCGGCTCCTTCGGACTCCTTGCGGCGTCATACACCGCATTTGCTGTATCATGCGATGATCCGCACGCGGGAAACAGCAGGAATGTGAAACTGCAGGTCTGTTTTTCCAGGGAAACGCTGGTCTTTCCTCGCAGGACGCTCTATGCCCCGGCATTCCCTTATGCCGCCTGTCCGGACTGTTGATATCTGATGCCGTTCCCCGATACCGTTCCTGCCCTTGCTTCCGCCCTTGCCGCGAAGGGCTATGAAGAGCCGACATCGGTTCAGGCTGCCGTCCTTGAGCCGGAGGCCCGTGGCCGGGATCTGCTGGTTTCTGCCCGTACGGGGTCCGGCAAGACAGTTGCGTTCGGCCTGGCCATGGCATCGGAGCTGCTGGATGAGGGCGGGCTTCTGCCGCCTGCAGGAGCGCCGCTTGCGCTGGTGATCGCACCGACGCGCGAGCTGGCCCTGCAGGTGAAGACCGAGCTGTCCTGGCTTTATGCGCAGACGGGGGCGAAGATCGTCTCCTGCGTGGGCGGAATGGAGCCGCGCCGTGAGGCCAGGGCACTGGAGGCCGGCTGCCATATTGTGGTCGGGACTCCGGGGCGTCTGTGCGATCATCTGTCCCGTAAGACGCTGCGGCTGGGTGAGTTGCGTGTGGCGGTTCTGGACGAGGCGGACGAGATGCTGGATCTGGGCTTCCGTGAGGAGCTGGAGACGCTTCTGGATGCCACGCCGGAGACACGCCGGAGCTTTCTGTTCTCCGCGACCATTGCACGTGAGATTGCCCGCCTGGCAAAGCGGTATCAGAAGGATGCACTCCGGATCGATACGGTCGGCGATTCCGCGCCGCATGCGGATATCGAGTATCGCGGGGTTCTGGCGGATATCAGCGAGACGACCGGTGCGGTGATCAACACGCTGCGTCTGATCGAGAGCCGCAGTGCGATGGTGTTCTGCCATACGCGTGAGGCTGTCCGGCAGATGCAGGCTGCTCTTATGGGGCATGGATTTGCGTCTGTCGCCATCTCCGGCGAGCTGGGTCAGAATGAGCGCAGCCGTGCGATCGAGAGCCTTCGGAACGGCCTGGCGCGCGTCTGTGTGGCGACTGATGTGGCGGCCCGCGGAATCGATATTCCGGATCTGGGGCTTGTGATCCACGCGAGTCTGCCGTCCAACCCGGCGACGCTGCTGCACCGGTCCGGGCGGACCGGGCGTGCGGGCCGCAAGGGAATCTGTGTTCTTGTGGTGCCGCCTGCCCGGCGGCGTCAGGCCGAGCGTCTGCTTCAGGCTGCCGGTGTGAAATCCGAGTGGAGCGCGGCACCGACGCCCGAGGCCATTCGTGAGGCGGATACGGAGCGCCTGCTGAATGATTTTTCGCTGGCCGAGCCGGTTGAGGGCGACCGTGTTGCACTGATCGAGAAGCTGCTTGCCGCGCACAGTGCCGAGCAGGTGGCTGGGGCGCTGGTCAGCCTGTGGCAGAGCCGTCTGCCTGCACCGGTCCGGGTGCGTGGCCCCAGCCCGGCGCAGCTGCGCGGAGAGCGGCCGCAGCGGGAAAGAGCACCGCGGGCCGAAGGGGAGTTCCGTGAGCGTGCACCGCGTTCCCAGGGCGGAGACGGATCATGGTTCCGTCTTTCCGTGGGACGGAACGACAAGGCTGATCCGAAATGGCTGATTCCGCTGCTGTGCCGTCTGGGCGGAATCACCAAGCAGGATATCGGCTCCATCCGGATTTCTCCGGGCTTTACCCTTGTTGAGATTGCATCTGACAAGGCCGGGCGTTTCGAATCCTGCGCCTCAGGCGCTGAGGCGGACGAGGTGCAGATCGAGCGCACCGAGGCTCCGCAGGGTGGTGAGGGATATTCTCCCCGTGGTCGTCCGCCGGGCAGCAGCCAGAAGCGTGGCGGATTCAGAAACGGACCGCCGGGCGGACGCAAAGGCCCGTCCTCGCGCAAGCGTCGGGACTGAAGTGCCGGGCAGGCTGGCGGCTGTTTCGTTACGGCTGGCCTGACTGCGCATGCGGTCTTCTTTCCGTGCGGAGAGAGGGTCGGGTCAGACCGTTGTGGTTGCGGAGCCTCAGATTTTCGGGGTCTGCGCGGCCTTATCCGGCGCCGAACTTTCCCCGAACCTCCTCGCCGCCTAAACTCCCCGCATGATTGCCTCTCCTTCTTCCCGTGTCCGGCGGCTGCCGGATGTGATCGTCAACCGGATTGCTGCCGGTGAGGTGATCGAGCGTCCGGCTGCGGCCCTCAAGGAGCTGGCGGAGAACGCGGTTGATGCGGGCGCACGACGGATTTCAGTTTCCGTCGAGGGTGGCGGAACGGACCGGATCATCGTGACGGATGACGGGATCGGGATGACGCCGGAGGAGCTGGAGCTTGCGGTGCAGCGGCACTGCACATCCAAGTTGACTGACGAGTCCCTGATCCGTATCTCCACGCTCGGCTTCCGGGGGGAGGCACTGCCGTCGATCGGTGCGGCGGCGCGTCTGACGATCACGTCCCGTGTGGCGGAAGCGGACACGGCCTGGCGGATTCGGGTCGAGGGGGGCGTCGTTACGGGGCCGGAGCCCTGTGCCGGGCCACGCGGAACGCAGGTGATTGTTGAGGACCTGTTTTTTGCGACCCCCGCACGTCGGAAATTTCTCAAGAGCGCACGGGTTGAAGGAAAACATGCCGAGACGGTTGTCCGCCGTCTTGCATTCGGGGCACCCGGCGTGGCGTTCCGGATGGAAGCTGACGGACGGCTGCTGTTCGATCTGCCGCTGCAGGATCTGCAGGACAGGGCTGTGGCGCTGCTGGATGCCGGAGATGCCACGGGATTTCTGCCGGTTGAGGGGGTACGCAATGACATGCGGCTGAGCGGCTATGTCTGCTCGCCTGCCATTCATCGCCCGACAGCCAGCGGGCAGTATATGCTGGTCAACGGGCGTCCGGTTTCCGATCCGCTTCTCAAGACCGCCATTCGGGTAGCTTTCCGGCGCGTAATTGAGGTCGGGCGGCATCCGGTTCTGGTCCTTTCACTGGATCTTCCGCCGGATCAGGTGGATGTGAACGTGCATCCGGCAAAAACGGAGCTGCGTTTTGCGGATGAGGCGGGTGTGCGCTCGCTGGTGATTGGCAGTGTGGGCCGTGCTCTGGGGCTGACGATGGGCCATTCCGTGACCGAAAGCGGTCTTCGTGCCGCCTTGCCTCCGGCTGTTCCGTCGTCTGCGGCCCGGCCTGCACGCATATGGTATCCGCCTGAGGAACGGCAGATGCAGCCGGACCCCGGCCTGGCCGGCTTTGCCGAGACCGGTCCGGCGCCTTCCCTGCCCGTGTCCCCGACGGCCCGGGTGTTTGCGCCTGAGGCGGTTCCTTCCCGGGACACACATCCGCTCGGTGCGGCTGTGGCGCAGGTTTTCAGCACCTATATTCTTGCCGTGACGGAAGATGACGGGCTGATTCTGGTTGATCAGCATGCGGCACATGAGCGGCTGACACATGAGGTTCTGCGGAAGCAGTATCTGTCCGGCCAGGTGACGGGGCAGCGCCTTCTTGTTCCTGACGTGATCGATCTTCCGCAGCGTCAGGCCGATATTCTGCTCTCTCAGGCAGATATTCTGGCGGGTATGGGGATCACGATCGAGGCCTTCGGGCCGGGGGCTGTCGTGGTGCGTTCCCTGCCGGCCATTCTGAAGACATCCGATGCGGGTATGCTGCTGCGTGATCTTGCGGATGAACTGGACGGTGATGAGACCGGCAGCGCGAATGAGGCGGGTGTGCTGGAGACCCGGCTGGATGCCATCATCGCCCGTATGGCCTGTCACGGGAGCATCCGGGCAGGACGGCGGATGACGCCTGAGGAGATGAACGCCCTGCTGCGTCAGATTGAGAGCACGCCTCATGCCGGTACCTGTTCGCACGGACGTCCGACATGGGTGCGTCTGGAGCGGCGTGATCTGGAGTCTCTGTTCCGGCGCGGGTAGAGCGGCTTTGACAAGTGGCACCGGCTTCGCTATCAATTGAGAATAATTCTCATTTTCGTAAATTCCGGACTCCGATGCGCGTGCTCTTATCCTCTTTTCCGGGACGCCTGGCTCTGGCTGTTACCACCGGATATGTCCTGTCTCTGGCCCTGCTGCAGGGAATCCTGCTGCTTTCCTCCGGTGCGCGTCACGATGCCGAGTTTCCGGCGCTGCTCAGCTGTATCACTTTCCTCCCCGCGGCCGTTCTGCTGATTTTCTGCGCCCGGTCCCTGTCGGCCGGACTGATCCGGGCGGGTTTTGCTGCACTGGCCGCGCTGCTTCTTCCTGTCCTCTTCAGCTATGTGGCCGTGAGATGAGTGGTCCGGCTCCGTCCTTCCGTATCCGGCTGTCATGGCTGCATGCCTGGCCGGGGTTTATTGCCGGTCTGTTCCTGATCTGCATCTTCATCAGCGGCTCCCTGTCCGAGTTCGATACTGAGATCACGCGCTGGATGCAGCCGGAATTCCGTCCTTCCGCAGCGCCGCCGTCTCCTGCGGCTCTGGACCGGGCCGGTGTTCTGCTGGCTGAGAAGACACAGGGGGGCAGACGGGGAATGATCTCCCTGCCCGGGCCGCGTGATCCGGCGCTGCGCGTGATTTACGCTGATCGCGGGGAGCGGGCGGAAGTGATTCTCAGCCCCGAGGACGGTCATGTCGTTCAGGTGCGTGAAACGGCGGGCGGCATGCTGTTCTTCGCTTTCCACCATCATCTCAATATGGGGAGGGTCTGGGGCAGTAATCTGACAACGGCTCTGGGCGTGGCCCTGGTCGTCATACTGGTGTCGGGGCTGATCCTGCAGCTGAAGGCCCTGCTTCCGGAGCTGATGCTGTTCCGTCCCGGGGCGCAGACGCGGCGGGCCTGGCTGGACGGCCATCTGATGCTCGCGGTTCTTGCCCTCCCTTTTTATATCCTGATGGCCTGGACCGGTTCCCTGATCCATGCCGAGCGGTTTTTCCCGGGTGTCGGCGCGGAGCGGCCTCCGGCTCAGATGCAGGAGGCCCGGTCTGCACCGTCCCGCGATATGTCCGGGGCAGGTCGGCACGGGCATGACGGAAGAAGGGCGCGTGCGGGAGAGGGGGGCGGGCATGCTCCTGCTGCATCTCTGGCTTCGATTCTGGCCGATGCGCGTGGTCTGATGGGAGAGACCGGACCGGGCCGGGTGCAGATTGCGCGTGACAGGATTTCGGTGATGCAGGCGGACGGCCACCTGCCGGGTCCGGGCGGGCTGAGGCTGGATTATGATCGTGTCAGCGGTGCGCGGCTGAAAACACCTCCGGCGCAGGATGCCATGGCGCAGACGCGGCAGACATTATCCGCGCTGCATATGGGGCACTGGGAATCGCTGCCGGTCCGCTGGCTTTATTTTCTGCTGGGCCTGGCCGGGGCCGGTATGATGGCGGCGGGTATGACGCTGTTCCTCATCAGGCGTCGTCAGGAAAACCGCGCCGTGCAATCCGTTCCTCTGAGGATGGGGGAGGCTCTGCTGATGACTTCGGCTGGAGGAATGCCTCTCGCCTGTCTTGCTGTTTTCTGGGCCAATCGTCTGATCCCGGCCGGAATGGAGGGACGGGCCGGAATGGAAGGGCTGGTCTTCAACAGTGTCTGGACTGCCTGCCTGGTCTATTGCCTTTTCCGCGCCTTTTCCGGCCGGACGCGCCGGGGGTGGCACGATCTGATGCTTCTGACCGGTCTTGCGGGCCTTACTCTTCCCGTACTGGATATCGCCACCGGCGGCAGACTGCCTGTGCATGGCGATTTCGTTTTTGCTGCTGTTGATCTGACCGGATTTGTCTGCGGCGCTGCAGCGCTGCGTCTTGCGTCTTTCCTGCGGCGGAAGGTGGGAGCCGTGTATCCGGTCATGCAGGAGCGTGCGGCATGATCCTGCTTCCGTGCATCGCTCTGTGGGCCCTGGCGCTGCTGTGCCATGCCGCCCTGCAGAAAAATTTCCAGCGTCGCCGGGCGTGGATACCCGGGAGGCATATGCGGATTGTGCTGCGTATGGCGCGCGGCGCGGCGATCATTGCGGCCCTGACGCTGTGTCTCGCGTGTGAGGGAGCCGCCGGGATTGTGACATGGTGCCTTGCCGCCCCCGCGGGGGGAATCCCGGTCAGCCTGTATCTCGGGCTCAGAACACCCGTTGCAAGGCAGATGGGCTGAGGCCGGAGGCCTCAGCCTTCCGCGATGGTGGTGTGCATACCGAGGCGGTCCAGCAGGGCGCGGTCCCGGGTAGCGGCCGGATTCGGCGTGGTGAGCAGGCGCTCTCCGTAGAAGATTGAATTCGCACCTGCGAGGAAGCAGAGCGTCTGTGCCTCGTCCGTCATGTGCTCCCGGCCTGCGGCGAGACGCACGCGGGACTCCGGCATGGTGATGCGTGCGGCTGCCAGGACGCGGACGAAATCCAGAGGATCGACCTGCTCCGCATTGCCAAGCGGCGTGCCCTCAACGCGGACAAGCAGATTGACCGGCACGCTCTCGGGGTGCTTTGGCAGGGTGGCCAGGGCGGTGATCAGACCGGCGCGGTCATTCTCACTCTCTCCCATACCGACGATTCCGCCGCAGCAGACGCTGATTCCGGCGCTCCGGACGTTTTCCAGCGTGTCCAGGCGTTCCTGATAGGTGCGTGTGGAGATGATCTCTCCGTAGAATTCCGGGGAAGTGTCGAGGTTATGGTTGTAGTAATCCAGACCTGCTTCACGCAGTCTTCCGGCCTGGCGCGAATCCAGCATGCCAAGGGTGACGCAGGTTTCCATTCCGAGGGATTTCACCCCTTCGATCATCGAACAGACGGTTTCGAGATCGTGGTCCTTCGGAGAGCGCCAGGCGGCCCCCATACAGAAGCGTGCCGCGCCTGCATCCTTTGCGCGGCGTGCTTCCTCAAGCACTTTCTCCACGGCCATCAGGCGCTCGGCCTTCACTTTCTTCTCGTGATGCGCGCTCTGCGGGCAGTAGCCGCAGTCTTCCGGGCAGCCTCCGGTCTTGATCGACAGCAGGGTTGATATCTGGACCTCGGCCGGATCAAAATGCTGACGGTGGACCGTCTGCGCCCGGAAGAGCAGTTCCGGGAAGGGAAGATCCAGCAGCGCCCGGACTTCCTCACGTGTCCAGTCATGCCGGACGGTGCCCGCTCCGCCTTCGGGGGGGCGGGAGGAAACAGGAGAAAGACCGGCCAGATTACCGTCAGCCATGGGATAAGGTTCCGTTCTGCATGGGGTGTGCACTTGATCCGGTCGGGAAACTGACACGGATCACGCCTGACGGCCAGAGTTTCCTCCGGGTGAAGTGCAGAAAACCGTTTCATTCCGCCGTGAGTTAAGACGGGGTTAGCTATCTTCACGCATCATCCGCTGTCTGATGACTGACTGACTGGCTGCCGGAGTTCATGACGCCAACACGCACCGCCGCCTCCCGCGACAGCGCGGACCGGAAGCTGGAGAAACTCCGGCTGCTTGCATTCACTGCGGCGGACGTGCTGCTTGAACTCGACAGGTCATGGAATATCATCCACTGCGGCGGAGACGTCGGACGGCTGACCGGACAGTCGGGCAGCACGCTCAACGGTCAGAGTCTTGAGGTTCTGGTCGTTCCGGCTGATCGCAGCTTTCTTCGCGGATATCTGGACAACTGTGCCGCGACGGGTATGGGGCAGAGAGTGGTTGTCCGCTTCCTGCATCCTGACGGTAATATCGCGACGGCCATTCTCAGCGTCAGGATCCAGACCGAGACGCGGATGGCGACCATTGCGTTGGTCAGCCGTTCGTTCTCGACCTCCTCCCCCTCCGGCGGGCTGGCCAGCCGGTCCGTCTTTACGGGTCAGGCGCGGGCGCTTGCCGGGCAGCCGGGCCATGCGCCGACTCATGATATGGCGATGATCGCCCTGCCTTCCATCGTGGGACGTGCCGCGATGGAGGGAAGTCCTGAAAGCCAGGCGTTTCTGACGAATGTGAAGGCCATCCTGCGGCGGCATTCGGAGGGCGGGTGTGTTACGATGCTGTCCGATGGCTGCTTCGCTTTCCTGCATCCGCGTGCGGAGGACATGCGGCGGGTGGAAAAGGAGATCCGCGGGGCAGCAGGGCAGTTTCTGGCGGCGATGCGGATCACGACCCTGCCTCTGGATTCCAGTCTTCAGAGTGATGAGGACATGGTTTCCGCTCTCGGCTATGCTCTGGATAAGTTTTCTGAGGGCGGTGGCGAGGATTTTTCCCTGTCCTGTCTGCCGCAATGTCTGGCTGCGGCGACCTACAGGGATACGGAAATCGCATCGATATGTCGTCAGATTATCGAGAGCAACTCGTTCTTTCAGGTGGTCCAGCCTGTGGTTCTGCTGCGGACCGGGCAGATCATGCATTATGAGCTTCTGACCCGTCTTCCGGAGGAGTATTCCGATCATCTGAGCAATATCGGTGAGTTTGTGCAGATTGCCGAGCAGATCGGTATGATTTCCTCTTTTGATCTGCTCAATGTTTCCTCCACGCTCGATATTCTTTCCCGTTCTCCGGAGAACGTGAAGATTGCGATGAATATCTCGGGGCGTTCCGTGGAATCCGAGGAATTTGCGGATCAGTTCTTTGCTCTTCTGGATGAGCGGGGGCGCGGGGTGTCTCCGGCGCGTTTCCTGATCGAGATTACGGAGACGCAGCAGATCACGCAGTTTGATCATCCGACGCGGTTTCTGCAGAAGGTTTCCGCGCGTGGTTATCGCATCTGTCTGGATGATTTCGGAGCCGGGGCGATGAGTTTTGAATATCTGCGGCGGTTTCCTGTCAGCTATCTCAAGATTGACGGGCTGTTCTTCCGTTCGGCCATGAATAATGCGCGTGATCGCAATCTGGTCCGGTCTCTGGCCCGGACCAGCTTCGATCTGGGCTGTCGCACGGTTGCGGAAATGATCGAGAAGGATTCTGATGATACCTTTGCCCGCAATCTTGGCATTGACTGCGGGCAGGGGTGGCTGTTCGGAAAGCCACAGTTCCCGGAGTATTTTTTCCCGGTGGCACCGAAAACCCGTCAGCGTATGCGCTGAGAGGTCCGGTTCCGGGGAGGCTGACGTCCGGCCGGATGAGATATTCGTCCCGGGTCAGAATGTCTGTGTTCAGATCGGGATGGATCCCTGAATCCGGTGCCTTTCAGGGTCCGGATTTTTTTGTTTCTGCGGGTGATAAGATCATCTGAGTTTTTGAAATATACAGGTTCTGCTTCGGGTGAAGATCGTCAGAGTTCTGATATTTCAGGATATATGCGGGATATTCAGGAAGGAAGATAGGCTTTTCCTTCAGGAAGATTCTCCGATGTGCCGGAGGCTGTTTTTCTGACGTTACAGGGTGGTGTTCCGGTCGTATGATCGAGGGATGTTCTGAGGAGGATCTTTCCATGGTCTGGCGTTTTTCTGCTCGCGCCCTGCTGTTTGCGGTGCTGTCGTCTTCTGCTGTCCTGTCCGTTCCTGTCCCGGCACGTGCTGCCCTTGAAGAAGGGGTGAAGGCTCCGGATCTGGCTCTGAGCGGGGCGCTGGACGGGAAGCCGCTGGCGTTTTCTCTGCAGGAAGCTCTGAAAAAAGGCCCTGTTGTTCTCTATTTCTTTCCTGCGGCCTTTACGCCCGGCTGCACGGTTGAGGCGCATGATTTTGCGGATGCGGCGGGGGCTTTTCGTAAGGAGGGTGCGACTCTTGTCGGTGTGACGGCGGGAAATACGGATCGTGTTGCGGAGTTTTCAAAAACCGAGTGCAGGGGACAGTTTGCGGTTCTGGCTGATCCGGGGGCGAAGGCGGCGGCTGCGTGGCAGTCTCTCGGGTCTCAGAAGCGGGGGGTATTTTCTGAGCGGACTTCTTATGTCATTGCGCCGGATGGGAAAATTCTTCTGAGCTATACTGACAGCGATCCGTCCCAGCATGTTGCCCGCACGCTTGCGGCGTTGCAGGCCTGGCGCAGCGCGCATCCCTGAGGCTGTCAGGAGGCGTGGTTCCGGTCCGTCTCTGCTCTTTGGGGCAGCCGGGCCGGTTTGTTTTTTTATCCCTCTTTATTATTTCGTGTGTTTTCTTTTTATATAAATTGTTTTTGAAGTTCTTTTTGTATTTAAAGACGTTTTTGTGTTTTTGCCTGGTGTGTGTTTCTTTTCCGGCTGGTTTGTTCCGGCTTTGCCCCGGAGAGGGGGTGAGTATTTTATTCCGGGTATAATAAATTTTACCCGGGTTTAAACAGGCAGAAATCCAGGGGTTTTTCGTCTTTATTCCGTCTGCGGGTGCAATCCTGACCATTTTTGTCCGGAGTGGCTGCGGGGCGGGAAAGTCTCCATAATGCGGGCTGTTCTGACTGCCTGTTCGGAGATGTTTTCATGGATGTACGCGAGATCGGCTGTTTCACTCCGTCGGGGTCCGGTGACGGATCGGGGGAGGGCGTGCGTCGGGTTCATGCCGTGCGGGCGTCTTCCCTTGCGGCTCTGGAGGATGTGACGGGTCCGGAGGCGGCGGCGTTTCTGCGGGCTTCGGGGTTTGCAGCGCGTCCGGGTTCGGTGTGTCTGTTTCCGTCTGCGCAGGGTCTGGCGGCGATTATCGGGATTGCGGAGGCGGGTCAGGGCGATCCGTGGGCGTTCAGTTCTCTTGTGACGGCTCTGCCTGAGGGGGACTGGGCGCTGTCCTGTCCGGAGGATGTGTCTGTTGCGGATGTGACGCTGGGGTTTGCTCTGGGGTCCTATCGCTATTCCCTGGCGACGGGTGCGGAGAAGAAGGCGCTGCCGCGTCTTGTATCTCCTGCGCCGGATGAGGCCATGCTGGCTGTGGCGAGGGCGGTCTGTTTCGGGCGGGATCTGATCAATGCGCCGGCCAATCTTCTGGGGCCGTCCGAGCTGGCGGAGTCCGTATCTCGGGCGTTTGAGGCGCGCGGGGCGGAGGTCCGTCTGACGCGGGGCGAGGATCTGGAGCGGGACTATCCGCTTGTGGCGCATGTGGGGCGTGGGTCTGATCGTGCGCCGGTGGTTCTGTCTGCGGTCTGGCGCGGGTCTGCGGCCGGGGCGGATGCGCCGCTTGTCTCTCTGGCGGGCAAGGGCGTGTGTTTTGACACGGGCGGGAATGACATCAAGCCGTCATCCTCCATGCTGCGGATGAAGAAGGATATGGGCGGGGCGGCGACGGTTGCGGCTCTGGCGCTTGTGATCATGGAGCATGATCTTCCGCTGCGTCTTGAGGTGCGTCTGGGCTGTGTGGAGAATTCCGTTTCCGGGCGTGCGATGCGTCCGCTGGATGTGGTGCGCAGCCGCAGGGGGCTGACGGTTGAGATTGGCAACACGGATGCGGAGGGGCGTCTGGTTCTGGCGGATCTTCTGGCTGAGGCATCTGATGCCGGTCCGGATCTTCTGCTGGATTTTGCGACCCTGACGGGGGCGGCGCGTGTGGCTCTGGGGCCTGATCTTCCTGTTCTTCTGGCGAATGACCAGGGGATTGCGGATGCGCTGCTTGCGGCGGGGCGTGAGGCGGGTGATCCGTTCTGGCAGCTTCCTTTGTGGGACGGATACCGGGAATGGCTGCGCAGTTCTGTGGCGGACATGAACAATATTTCGTCAAAACCACAGGCTGGGGCGATAACGGCGGGTTTGTTTCTTGAGCGTTTTGTCGCTTCTGGTGTGCGCTGGGCACATATCGACAGCTATGCCTGGAATGACGCGACGCGTCCGGGGCGCCCGGAAGGCGGGGAAATCCTCGGTCTTCGGGCTGTTCTGGGGGCTCTGGCGTCGTGTCTGAATCTGTCCGGAATATTAAAAACAGGAAAGTAACGATTTCCGGGGCAACCTAGCTTCGGGTGAGGGGTTTAATCCGCAACGGGAATGATTATATACGGTGCAACAGAGCATTATCCGGGCAGAGTCCGGATATTCAGGAAAGACGTTAATAATTATGAACAAAATGGAAAAAAAATCCGAAGCTCAGGCAGTGTCTGCCGATCTTGTAACCACTCTGCGTGATACGATGGTTGCGCTGGTGCGTCGTGACGGACCGGATCTTTCCGCGCGTCAGATGGCTGTGTTTCTGACCTGCTACCTCAATGAGGGCGGGCATACGGTGCGCGGTCTGGCGTCTGAGCTGAACGTGTCCAAGCCGGCGATCACGCGGGCACTGGACCGTCTGGGCGAGCTTGATCTGGCGCGCCGGAAGGTTGATCCGCTGGACCGCCGTTCGGTTCTGGTTCAGCGGACGCTGCGTGGTGCGGCGTATCTCAAGGAGATCCGTTCCATCATGGGTGTCGCGACGGAGTCTTCCGAGGCTGAGGGGGATCGCCGGGCGGCCTGACCGGCCCGGTTCATCCCTGCGTTCATCTGCGGATTTACGGGAAGCCGTCCTCCTTCGGGAGGGCGGTTTTTTTTGCGGGCGGGTACTGGTCATTCGAGTCGGAGAGCGAGAAGATACAATTTTGGTGAGTGGATGATCACGTGCGTGACAGATAATATACATAGACAGATTGCAATTTCTTCTTATCTATCGCTTGCCTTAAGAACCCGGACCGGCGAAATACGCGTTATAGGGCCTGTTAGGGCTTGATCCAGTCTGCAGCGGCAGCGATATGGATGACCGCGAGGAAGGACGTTGCTGTTTTTT
>NZ_JAJJND010000023.1 GCF_029759835.1 Acetobacter sp. AN02 | reverse complement strand
GACGCGCCGACGCCACTGGGTTCGGGGTTAACCCCGAACCCAGTGGCCAGCAGCAACGCCGTCAAGGCGGCAGCATGACAACAACCGGCTATAGCTTATCAGGCCCGAAAAACTGTCCGAACAGACGGGGCCACCTCTGATATTTCGGGGGGGGTATCCCCCCGATATCACCTGCCGGATTACTTTGATAAATTTCCAAGGATCACGTCATATCCCGGGCTGCCTGCAGCCGGGCCGGGAGGAACGGATCCCTCCGGTGTGATCTGAACAGACTTTCCGCCCTCCGGTCCGATCTCTCTGGCATTGAGAGCAACACCCAGCGCGCTGCTGTGTCCGGTTCCCGCGACGTGAATAACCTGTCCCGGTCTGAGCCAGTCGGACAGTCTGCTGATATCCTCAGAGCGGATATGAACGACAGTCTGGTCTTTCAGTATGACGCCTGTCACGGAGCCATGCAGATCGTACAGCGGATGAGCGACTACGCTCTGCACGGAGATGTCCGGTCCAGGTGTCTGGTCAAGGCCGGGAAGGGATCTCTGGAAGCCGTCATCCTCGACACTTCGTCCGCTTCCCGTCAGGGAAAACGCCCGGATCACCGGAGCCGAGCGGGCCTTAAGACCGCGTCCCGTAATCCGGCTGCCGGGCTTTGCTAGGCCGGAGACGGCGCTGCCGATATCGGGTGCGAACAGAATCTCTGTCCCGTCTGTCAGCAGAAGACCGGATATGCCGCCGTAAGGATCAGGCAGATACTGGGCGACGGTACCGCTGAAGGTCGGCAGGGGGGAAAGATCGTATACCGACGTGAAAACGGTGTGCCCGGCAGGCGGGGCCGGTCTCTGTTCAGCGGAAGCCTGCCCTGTAAGGCTGCCGGCCAGTCCGGCAGCAAGTGAAAGTCCCAGAAAAACGGCGCGCATGAGTATCTGACCCGAAAATCAGCCGGAAATCCGGCACACAGACCTCAGTTTCTGCACGCGCCGGAGTCTCATGCAACCCCGTATGATCACAGATCAGTGACGGAAATGACGCATACCGGTGAAGACCATCGCGATTCCAGCGGCGTCTGCTGCGGCAATGACCTCGTCATCGCGGATGGATCCGCCGGGCTGGATTACGGCGGTTGCACCGGCATTTACGATGGTTTCGAGGCCGTCGGCGAAGGGGAAGAAGGCATCTGAGGCGGCTACGCTGCCTACGGTCAGCGGCTGGCCTGCGCCGGATGCCTTTGCGGCTTCACCGCTTTTGCTGGCGGCGATACGAGCCGAATCCACGCGGCTCATCTGACCTGCGCCGATTCCCACGGTGGCCTGGTCTTTTGCATAGACGATCGCGTTGGATTTCACGTGTTTGGCGACACGGAAAGCGAAGATCAGATCGGCCAGCTCGGCAGGGGATGGCACGCGTTTCGTCACGACCTTAAGTGCGTCCGGAGCGATCCGGCCGTTGTCACGTGTCTGTGCGAGGAAGCCTCCGGCGACGGAGCGGACTGTCATCCCGCCTTCTGTCGGGTCCGGCAGACCGCCTGTCAGCAGGAGTCGCAGATTTTTCTTCCGGGAGAGAATCTCTCTGGCGCCCGCGTCAGCGGAGGGGGCTACGATCACTTCCGTGAAGATGGATGAGATACGTGCGGCGGTTTCCTCATCCAGTTCGCGGTTGACAGCAACGATTCCGCCGAATGCGGATACCGGATCGCAGCGCAGTGCGTGGTCCCAGGCTGCGGCCAGGCTGCGGCCTGTGGCGACGCCGCAGGGGTTGGCGTGTTTTACGATCACGACGGCGGGGGCGTCGAATTCGGCGACGGCTTCAAAGGCGGCGTCGGTATCGTTCAGATTGTTGTAGGACAGAGCCTTGCCCTGAATCTGCTCTGCGGTTGCGATGCCCGGGCGGGTTGTGCCGTCTGTGTAGAATGCGGCCTGCTGATGCGGATTTTCGCCGTAGCGCAGGATTTCCCGGCGCTGACCGGCGAGGGTGAGGCGATCGGGGAACTGTTCGCCGCGCTGTCCTGCGAACCATGCGGCGATGGCGGCGTCATAGGCTGCGGTGCGGGCATAGGCTGCACCGGCGAGGGCGCGGCGTGCCTCGAGTGTGGTGCCGCCCTCTTTCAGGGCTGCGATGACGTCCGCGTACTGTGCCGGATCGGTAAGGATAGCGACATGTCCGTGGTTTTTGGCGGCTGCGCGGATCAGTGCCGGGCCGCCGATATCGATATTTTCGATGCAGTCTTCCGCGCCTGCGCCGGAGGCCACTGTCGCCTCGAAGGGGTAGAGATTGACGGCGACGAGGTCGATCGGGGCGATGCCGTGCGCCTGCATCTGCTGCACGTGATCCTCAAGATCGCGCCGTCCGAGGATTCCGCCGTGAATCTGCGGCACCAGGGTCTTGACCCGTCCGTCGAGGATTTCCGGAAAGCCCGTATGTTCCGAAACTTCCTTCACCGGGATTCCGGCCTCACGCAGGGTGCGGGCGGAGCCGCCGGTGGACAGGATTTCCGTGCCGGAGGCTGCGAGGGCGCGGGCCAGGTCGAGCAGGCCGGTCTTGTCGGAGACGGAAATGAGGGCGCGGGCAACCGGCTGGCTGGCGGACTGTGTCATGAGCGGATGTCTCTTTCCGGGCAGATCTTGTGAACACGGGATGGAAACGAGAAAGGGCGTGCTTAGCCAGCCGGGGCCGGAAGGGCAACCTCGGTGCCTGTTCCGGCCCCGGCTGGCGGGTGTGGGGCGGTGGTGTGCGGACGAAACCGTGGGGAGGGATTTTTATTACGATTCCGCACAGGAAAGGTTCGTGTCTATACTCCTGTCATGTGTGCGGGGTGCCTTTCCGGGATATGGGGCCGGGACACGGGCTCTGTCTGACGGCAGCGGGATGATGATGACACGATATGGACTGTTTTCTGCCCTCCTTCTTCTTGGCATGACCGCTTCCGATGCTTTTGCGGACGGGCCGGAGGCTGTGTTCCGTATTACTCCGGTCCGTCCGGTGGCGGAGCTTCTGCCCGGAGCCCTGGCGGCTGTGCCGCCTGCGGAACATGGGGCGTTCCGTGCTTCTGATCTGGTTGAGCTGACGACGCTCGACCCGACGATCCGGTTGGATATCCGCTATGCCACCTCACGAAATTTTCTGGGGACGCCGCTTTACTCTCAGGCGCGCGCCTTTCTTCAGCGCCCGGCTGCCGAGGCTCTGGAGCGGGTTCAGCAGGGATTACGGCCTTTGGGCTATGGTCTGGTGATCTATGACGGGTATCGCCCGTGGTATGTCACGAAGCTGTTCTGGGATGCGACGCCGCCTGACAGGCATGAGTTTGTCGGCAATCCCGCGCACGGGTCGCGGCATAATCGCGGCTGTGCGGTTGATCTGGGGCTTTATGATCTGAAGACCGGCGCCACGGTGCCGATGCCGTCTGGCTATGATGAGATGACGCCCCGGGCCTATGCGGATTATGCCGGGGGGACGGAGGAGGAGCGGCAGGCGCGGGACCTGCTGCGCCGGGCGATGGAGCGCGAGGGGTTTACGGTGTACGACCAGGAGTGGTGGCATTTCGACTATCGCGACTGGCCGCATTACGCCATCGGGAATGTGCGGTTTGAGGATCTCTGAGGCGCGGGTCTGAGGCTGCCAGTCCCGGGATGCCGGGTCTTTTTTTCGTTCTTTCCCGGAGAGGACGGGTCAGTCCTGACGCGCAGGCCCCCTGCCCTGCCTGTTCAGCGGCTGCCGGTCCGGGCGCCGCGCGGCGCCTGCTCCACGTGACGCAGGCCGGTGAGGACATAGTCCCATCCCGTGATCAGCGTGAGAATGGCGGCGATCCACAGGAGAACGGAGCCGGTCAGGCCTATGGGAAGCGCCGGAAGTCCGATCAGTCCGGCCGTGCTGTCTCCGGCGAGGAGGAAGCCTATGGCTGTCATCTGAAAGCCGGTTTTCCATTTGGCGAGGCGTGTGACGGGCAGGCTGACCTTTGTCGTGGCGAGATATTCGCGCAGGCCGCTGACCAGAATTTCCCGGCAGAGGATCACGATGGCGGGCCAGAGCGCGCCGAAGACCATCCGGTCCGTTCCGGCCAGGACCATGAGGGAGGCGCCGACCAGGAGCTTGTCTGCGATGGGGTCCAGCATCCGTCCGAGATCGGACTGAAGCTGGCGTGAGCGGGCCAGGTGCCCGTCGAAATAATCGGTGATGCCCGCGAGGATGAACAGGACGCAGGCCGCCGCGTCCGTGGCGGGATGGCAGAGCGCCACCAGCAGGACCAGCACCGGAATCGCGATGATCCGGGACAGTGTCAGGAGGTTGGGCAGGTCCGTGATCATGTCCTTTACCCTACTCCCTGCTGTCCGCAGCCGGAAGGGCGGAATCAGTGAAGGTTATACGCAGAAACGTCATGGCTGGTTGCATGTGGCCCTCAGCCTGACCAGTCCGGATGAAAGTGTCCGTAAACTGTTCGTGCGATCTCCCGGCTGATGCCTTTTGTGGCCTCCAGATCGGTCAGTCCGGCCTCTTTCACGCCGCGGGCCGAGCCGAAGCGGTGGAGAAGCGCTTTCTTGCGTCCTGGTCCGATGCCGGGAATCTCGTCGAGTTCGGAGGTGACGAGGGCTTTGGAGCGTCCGGCGCGGTGTGTGGTGATGGCGAAGCGGTGGGCCTCGTCACGCAGACGCTGGAGATAGTAGAGCACCGGGTCGCGCGGTTCGAGCTGGAACGGCGGTTTTCCGGCGGTGAAGAACCATTCGCGTCCTGCGTCCCTGTCCGGTCCCTTGGCGATGGCGGCCAGTGTCACGTCCGTTACGCCCAGTTCGTCGAGAATGCCGCGGACCGCGGAATACTGCCCTGCCCCGCCGTCGATCAGCAGCAGGTCCGGCCAGTCGGGTGTCTCTCCGGCTTCTGCTTCCTTCAGGGCGCGTCCGAAGCGGCGTCTGAGCACCTCTTTCATCATGGCGAAATCGTCGCCCGGTGCGATGGCGCCTTTGATGCCGTATTTGCGGTAGGCGCGGCGGTCGAAGCCTTCCGGTCCGCCGACGATCATCACGCCATAGGGATGGGCGCCCATGATGTGGCTGTTGTCGTAGACCTCGATCCTGGAGGGTGGTTCGGGCAGGCTGAAGACCTCGGCCACGCCGGCGAGGAGCCGGGCCTGTCCGGCGCTTTCCGCCAGTTTGCGCTGCAGGGCTTCCCGGGCATTAAGCTCTGCATGGGCTGAGACCTCCCGCCGTTCGCCGCGCTGCGGCTGCAGGATCGTGACTTTCCGTCCGGCCTTCAGGGAGAGGGCTTCGGCCAGCAGGCCGGATTCCGGCACGTCGTGATTGACCAGGATCAGGGCGGGCGGGGGTTTGTCGTCATAGAACTGCCCGAGGAAGGCGGCGAGGATATCGCCCGGCGTTTCCTCCTGTGTGTGGGCGGGGAAATAGGCCCGGTTGCCGTTATTGCGTGCGCCGCGGACGAAGAATACCTGGATGCAGGCCTGTCCGGCTTCCTGCCAGACCGAGACCACGTCTCCGTCGCGGATGCTGGAGGGATTGATCACGCTGGATTCCCGCAATGCGGCGAGGGCTCTGATGCGGTCGCGGATCACGGCGGCGCGTTCGTAGTCCAGTGTGGCGGCAGCCTGTTCCATCTCCTGTGCCATTGTGGTGTTGAGCGAGGAGTCCCGGCCGGAGAGGAAGTCCCGTGCCTGGCGGACGAGGCGGGCGTAGTCTTCCTGGCTGATGCGGTCATCGCACGGGGCGGAGCAGCGTCGGATCTGGTACAGCATGCATGGCCGCGTGCGTGAGGCGAGCACGGAGTCCGTGCAGGTCCGGAGCAGGAAGACGCGCTGGAGCAGGGTGAGGGTCTGGTTCACGGCCCAGGCGGAGGCGAACGGGCCCCAGCTTTCCGTGTCCGCGTCGAGCTTACCCCGGTGTTTGGCGATCTGCGGGAAATCATGTCCGCAGGTCATGACCAGCCAGGGGAAGCTCTTGTCGTCCCGGAGCAGGATATTGAACCGGGGCTTCATGCGCTTGATGTAGTTCGCTTCCAGCAGGAGGGCTTCGGCCTCCGTGTGCGTGGTGACGATTTCCATCGAGACGGTCAGCGCCACCATCCGGCGCAGGCGTTCGGGCAGGGCGGCGACCCGTGTGTAGGCGGTGACACGGTTCTTCAGAACCTTTGCCTTGCCGACATAGAGCACCTCTCCCTTCTCCCCGAGCATGCGATAGACGCCGGGGGAGAGGGGCATGGTTTTCAGGGCGTTGCGGATGGCGTCCGCGCCTCTGACGGACGGGGGTGCCGGGTCCGTATCCGGTGCGGGGACGTCGGGGGGTTCGGTCATAAATCCGGCCTCCTGTCAGGAGTTCTCCGATTCATCCACGGAACATGTGGATAACTTTGTGCATGAAACACAGACAGATTGCCGGACTCCGCGGTCTTCCGGGCTGTTCTGTATATTGCATATTTTTTAAACAATTCCATAACCATATGATTTATATATATATTTTCATAAAACCCGTGAGACTCCGGGGGCGAATCCCGGGAATCGGCGGCCCGGACAGGGTGTCAATGCCGGAGGTGGACAAAATCGGCCTTCCGGCATTTTTTTCGCTCCGGAGACTTCGTCCCCGGTTTGTTCCCGGGGTGCGGAGCCGCCTTCATTCACCGACTCGTGAGGCTGCCGCGTCAACCCCTGGCGGCCGGTGTCAGCTGTCCGGTATCAGGTCCCGGTGTCAGGCCTCTGCCGCGGCTTCGGCCTGGCGGAGGACGCGCAGGAAATTTCCTCCCCAGAAGGCGGTGATCTCGCTGCGGTCATAGCCGCGTCTGAGCAGTTCTGCCGTCAGCATCGGGGACTCTGCGGCGTTTTCCCAGCCCCTGAGATGGCCGCCACCATCGAAGTCCGAGGAGATGCCCACATGTTCGGGGCCGATCCGGCGGACCACGTAGTCCAGATGATCGGCGAAATCGGCGATGCTGGCTTCCCGGGTCCGCAGGGTGTTGACCGGGAGCAGGAAGGTGCCCATGGCGGTGATCTGGATGACGCCGCCGGAGGCCTTGAGGGCGTCTAGCTGGGTATCGTCGAGGTTGCGGGGGTGATCGCACAGCGCTTTCACGCAGGCATGGGTGGCGACGACCGGGACAGAGGAGAGGTCTGTGGCCTGGAGCATGGTATCGCGCGAGGTGTGGGAGACGTCCACGATCAGGCCGAGGCGGTTCATTTCCGTCACGGCCTGGCGGCCCAGGGCGGAGAGACCACCATGCAGGGTTTCCCGGTCGCCCAGGCGCGAGGCGGGGCGGGAGGAGTCGCCGAGGGCGTTATGACCGTTATGGGTGAGGGTGACATAGCGTGCGCCGAGGGCGCGGAAGCGGGCCAGCAGGCTCAGATCCTCGCCCATGGCATAGCCGTTTTCCACGGCCGGGATGACGGCGAGGACGTTGTCGCGGTGAGACTGTTCCACGTCATCGGCCAGGATGCACAGGCGGGCTGTCAGGCCGTTTTCGGTGCGGGCCATGGCGCGGATGGTTTCCAGCATGGCGATGCCGGTTTCCGCGGCTCTGGCGTGGTCTTCGGGGGTCAGCGGGCCCTGGGCCTGATAGGCGACAAAGCATCCTGCGGAGACGCCGCCGCGCTTCATCTTGGGGAAATCGACGTGTCTGTCCGGCGTGTCCGTGAAGACATCGTTCCGGTCGGGCCAGGGGATGTCGATATGGGAGTCGAGGGTGAGAAGCTCCGCGTGGAGGGCGGCGGCCTCGTCGGAGACGGGGAATGCGGGGTTCTGTGTCATGGGTACACAGATCAGTCCTCCGGCGGGTGATTGCAAGCGTGGAGGGGCGGGCGGAAGACTGTCGCGTGTATCCAGTAATGATCGGGTACTATTATGCTTTATGGCAAAGCGAGCAGGATTCTATTCTATCTTTATGTTCAAAATGTGCATAGGTTTCAGATTTTTTATGCACTCTTGCAGGAGTTGAGCATTCAGGGCATGTATATATACCCATATATATTTGTCTTTTTTCTGTATTCTACTGCGTCGAGTGCGCTGATTATTTTTCCATTGAGAATTGCTGACTGCATCTTTTCCTCCGGTTGTCGTGCTGTGACTGTATACGGGAATCACGCCTGATTTCATCACATTTTATTCATGTTCCGGCGAATGTTTTCAGCTTTGATTTCTATTGAGGGAATAATTGAATGGAAATATCAGAGGGATATCGTGCTCAGGTTGTATTTTCGGATGTGTATTATTCCCGGATCGTTTTCTGTTTCGGGAATTATCTCTTTTATATTTTTTACCCGGATGTAATTCGTGATTTTATGTGGTTTCCGGTGCGGCTGCGTTTGCAGCGGGGGGAGATTTTACTAGAACCGGGGGGCGGGTCTTTTTTGCGGATCTTTTTCAGATTTTTTCAGGGCCGGGGGATGTCTGCTTGTCTGAGATGACCGGGACGGATCGGGGCGGGCTGCGGGTCGGGATTGCGATCACGACCTGGAACCGCAAGGAGACGGTGCTTCGCCAGCTTGAGCTGCTGCGGGAGATGACGGTCTGTGATGCGGAGATCGTTGTCTGTGACGACGGCTCGTCCGATGGCACGGCAGAGGCGGTGCGTGCGGCGGGGTATACGGTTCTTGGCGGTGTGAACCGGGGGATTGCCTGGAACAAGAACCGGGGGCTGTATTATCTGTTTGCCTGTCGGGGCGTGGATATGGCGCTTCTGATGGATGATGATGTCGTTCCCCGGATGTTCGGCTGGGAGCAGGAGTGGATCGAGGCCGGGCGCCGGTATGGTCATGCGAATTTCGTTCCGGATTATTTCGGGCCGGAGATTGTGATTGCGGGCGGGTGTACGGCGGCGGATATCGGGGTTTCGACCTTTCTGAGCGGGGCCTGCATGGTTGTGACCCGGGAGGCGTTTTCCCTGGTCGGGTATATGGATCCGCGGTTTGGCCGGTACGGGCATGAGCATACGGATTATACGCTGCGTCTGATCAGGGCGGGGTATGGCGGGTTTGACTGGACCGACGGGGACGGGCGGCGGTCATTTGTCTTTTTCGTGCTGCGGGGCGGCGTGCATCTGACGGATCTGCCGACCAGCGGGACGCCGGAGGACATTGAGGCGAACGGCCGGATTCTGGAGCATGTGCGGGATGATCCGGTGGCGCGCTGGCCCTGGGTGACGGAGGCGATGCGGGCGGAGTTTCTGGAGGAGTTCCGTGCGTATGACGTGCGGGTCGTGCCGGAGGCGGAGCGTGCGGGGCGTCAGTTTGACGTGGCGTATTATCTTGCGGCCAATCCGGACATTCGCGAGGCGGGGGTTCATCCTCTGGGGCATTATCTGCGTTATGGCCTGGCGGAGGGCAGAAAAGGGCGGGCGGACTGAGGCTGCCTCTTGCCTCATGCGGCTGCGGGGGGCATAGCCAGACGGTTTCATGCAACCGATCAGACAGGACCGTCGATGCGTCTCTCCCGCAGTTTTCTGCCTACACTGAAGGAAACGCCCGCCGAGGCGCAGATTGCTTCCCATCGTCTGATGCTGCGTGCCGGTCTGGTGCGGCAGACGGCGTCGGGCATTTATGCCTGGCTGCCGGCGGGTCTGCGGGTTCTGCGGAACATCGAGCGGATCGTGCGTGAGGAGCAGAACCGGATCGGGGCGCAGGAGGTTCTGATGCCGACGCTTCAGTCTGCCGATCTGTGGAAGCGTTCGGGGCGGTATGATGCCTATGGTCCGGAGATGCTGCGCATCCGTGACCGTCATGAGCGGGATCTGCTGTACGGGCCGACGAATGAGGAGATGATCACGGATCTCTTCGGGCAGAGTGTGAAGTCGTATCGTGAGCTTCCGCAGATGCTCTATCATGTGCAGTGGAAGTTCCGTGACGAGGTGCGTCCGCGTTTTGGCGTGATGCGCGGGCGTGAGTTCCTGATGAAGGACGCCTACAGTTTCGATGCGGATTATGAAGGGGCGGTGAACAGCTATCGCCGGATGATGCTGGCCTATCTCCGGACGTTCCAGCGTCTTGGGGTCCGGGCTGTTCCGATGGTTGCGGATACGGGTCCGATCGGCGGTGATCTGTCTCATGAGTTTCTGATTCTGGCGCCGACGGGTGAGAGCGGCGTGTTTTATGATGCGGCTCTGGAGGAGCAGGACTGGCTGGCTCAGCCGGTGGACACGCAGAGCACCGAGTCTCTGAAGGGCTTTTTCGACAATGTGACGTCCTGGTATGCGGCGACGGATGAGAAGCATGATGCTTCGGCCTGGGAGGATGTTCCGCAGGAGCGTCGTCGTGAGGGGCGTGGCATTGAGGTCGGGCATATTTTCTATTTCGGCACGAAATACACGCAGGCGATGGATATTTCCGTGACGGGCCAGGACGGTGCGCAGGTTTATCCGGAGATGGGGTCCTATGGCATTGGTGTGTCGCGTCTGACGGGTGCGATCATTGAGGCGTCTCATGATGAGAACGGGATCATCTGGCCTGCGGAGGTTGCGCCGTTCCGTGCGGTGATCATCAATCTCAAGCCGGGTGATGCGCTGTGTGATGCGCTGTGCGATGCGCTTTATGAGGTGGCTCCGGACGACCTGCTTTATGATGACCGGTCCGACCGTGCGGGTGCGAAGTTTGCCGATGCGGATCTGATGGGGCATCCGCTGCAGCTGATCGTGGGTCCGAAGGGGGCTGTGTCGGGTGTTGTCGAGGTGAAGTGCCGTGCGACCGGCGCGCGGTATGAGATGACGCCTGACGAGGCGATTGCTCTGATTACGAGGGGCTGAGGCGCGGATGTTCGGACCCTTTGAGCGGGCGGTTGCCGCGCGTTATCTCCGCGCCCGCAAGGGGGAGCGTTTCGTGTCCATCATTGCGGTTTTCTCGCTGGTCGGGATTGCGCTGGGTGTGGCGACGCTGATCATCGTGATGGCGGTGATGAACGGGTTCCGTTCTGATCTGATGAGCCGGTTTCTGGGTCTGAGCGGTGATCTGACGGTTCTGAGCGTGACGCGTTCGATTTCCGATTATGAGGATGTGGCGCGCAGGGTCCGTGCGGTTCCGGGTGTGACGGCGGTGACGCCGCTTCTGGAGGGGCAGGTTCTGCTCAGTTCGGGGAGCTGGAATGCGGGGGGCATGGTTCAGGCCATGACGCGTCCGGATTTTGCGGCGTTAAAGCAGGTGAGCGGTGATCTTGTTGCGGGGTCTCTGAAGGATTTTCAGGGGGACAGCGTGGCTGTCGGTGAGGCGATGGCCCGTAATGCGGGTCTGTCTGTCGGGTCGCGTCTGACGCTGATTTCTCCGGACGGGGCGGCGACGCCGTTCGGCACGGTTCCCAGGATGAAGGCGTATCGTGTTGCGGCGATCTTTGACTCCGGTCTGAATGACTACAACAGGGGCTATGTTTTCATGCCTCTGGATGCGGCTCAGGTTTATTTCCGAAAACCTGCGCAGGTGTCTCAGATCAAGGTGATGGTGTCTGATCCGGACCGGGCCAGGGCGATGGCGCAGCGGATTGCGGACATGCTGGCTGATCCGCAGATCATGGTCCGGGACTGGACGCGCAGCAACAACGCGTTTTTCGGGGCTCTGGAGGTTCAGAAGAACGTTCTGTTCCTGATTCTGACGCTGATCATTCTGGTGGCGGCGTTCAATGTGATTTCGTCCCTGATCATGATGGTTCGTGACAAGACCGTTGATATTGCGGTTCTGCGCACGATGGGGGCCACGCGGGGGGCGGTGATGCGCATTTTCCTGATGTGCGGGGCGTTTGTGGGTGTGAGCGGGACGGTTGCGGGGACGGTGATCGGTGTTGTGTTCTGCCGGTATATCGAGAGCATCCGTCACGGGATCGAGCATCTGACGGGGACCAATCTGTTCAATCCCGAGGTTTATTATCTGGTGCATCTTCCGACGCGCATGGTGTGGAGTGAGGTTGCGGAGGTTGTTGTGATGGCGCTTGGTCTGTCGCTTCTTGCCACGCTTTATCCTTCCTGGAAGGCGGCGCGGACGGACCCTGTGGAGTCTCTTCGCAATGGCTGATCCCGTTCTGCGTCTGTCCGGGGTGTCCCGGTCCTATGTGACCGGCGGGTCCGTGCGTCTTGAGGTTCTGCGGGATGCGGATCTTGCGCTTTATGCCGGTGAGGTTGTGGCTCTGGTTGCGCCGTCGGGCACGGGGAAGTCCACGCTTCTGCACATTGCGGGGCTTCTGGACACTCCGGATTCGGGGGGGGTTGAGATTGCGGGGCGTGATGCGGCGGGTCTGTCCGAGAAGGGCCGGACGGCGCTGCGCCGTGATGAGGTGGGGTTTGTCTATCAGTTCCATCATCTTCTGGCGGAGTTTACCGCGCGGGAGAATGTGATCCTGCCGCAGATGATTGCGGGTGTGTCCCGCAGGCAGGCTTCCGTCCGGGCGGGGGAGCTTTTGTCCCGGTTCGGTCTGGAGCACCGGACGGATCATCTTCCGGGCAAGCTGTCGGGCGGGGAGCAGCAGCGGACGGCGATTGCGCGGGCTCTGGCCAACCGTCCTTCGGTTCTTCTGGCGGATGAGCCGACGGGGAATCTGGATGTTCACACGTCTGATCGTGTGTTCGGGGAGCTTCTGGAGGCGGCGCGGGGTTCGGGGCTTGCGGCTCTGATTGCGACGCATAACGAGGATCTGGCGGCGCGGATGGACCGGGTTGTGACGCTGCGGGACGGGCGGCTTGTTCCTGCGGGGTGAGGCGGGGATTTCAGTAATGGAGGTGTGTGTGATGGAAAAATGCGAGTTTCTGCTCAAGGCGGTTGAGTATGTCAGGAGAAATTCTGAATTTACCGATCTGTCCGTTGTCATTCGCGATGAGAATCTGGAGAGGGCTCAGGATAAATTCTGGGCTAATATCAGGGAGTATCAGGGCGTTCCTTTTTTGTATCCGAGCATGGATATCTGGAGCACTGAAGGCGGTAAGCTGAACATAGATACATCTTTGTGGATAAAGGGCGGGTATGAAAAATATCCCGCGTGTTTTTCCGAAGATTTTATGAAGAAGTTTAAGGGCGAGCTTCATTCCGTGTTTCCTGAGGCCAGATATAATTCGTATCGTGCATTTGTCGTGCCCTTTTCTGAGAAACCGCTGACGGACCCCGGGGCTGTGGTTGCGTTCGGCCGTCAGTTTATCCGGATGATGTATTGTGCGGCGGATATGGTCGTGACCTCTTACAGGTCGGGTTGTCTCTGACCTGGCGGGGCTGAGGGTTCGCCCTTGTGGCGCGGGGCTGCGGGGGTTAAGAGAACGCGAACCTTATTTCGTGTGGCGGGCTGTCGTTTCCGGCAGGTTGCGGCCATGCGGCATCCTGCCTTGCTGAGGACTGATGACTGACACGACTGTTGCTCCGTTCAGCGGAGAGCGCGTACTTCTCAAGGTCTCGGGTGAGGCTTTGATGGGTGAGGGTCAGTATGGCGTTGATGCGCCGACTGTTGACCGGATTGCTGCTGACATTGCGCGTGTCTATCGCGACGGACATCAGGTGTGTCTGGTTGTGGGCGGCGGGAATATTTTCCGGGGCCTGACGGCTGCGGCGCGCGGGATGGACCGGGCGCAGGGTGATTATGCCGGGATGCTGGCGACGGTGATCAACGCGCTGATGGTTCAGAATGCGCTGGAGCGTGAGAATGTCCCTACGCGCGTGATGTCTGCGATTGCGATGTCTGCGATTGCCGAGCCTTATATCCGCCGTCGTGCCGTGCGGCATATGGAGAAGGGCCGGGTTGTGATTTTCGCGGCGGGGACGGGCAATCCGTTCTTTACGACGGACACGGCTGCGGCGTTGCGTGCTGCGGAGATGGAGTGCACCTGTCTGTTCAAGGGGACGCAGGTTGATGGTGTGTATTCGGCGGATCCGCGCAAGGATCCGGCGGCTGAGCGGTATGAGCGTCTGACCTATCTTGAGGTTCTGTCCAGGGATCTCAATGTGATGGATGCGGCGGCGATCAGTCTTGCGCGTGAGAATCACCTGCCGATCGTCGTGTTCAATATTCATGAGGCCGGGGCTTTCTCGCGCGTGATGCGTGGTGAGGGGAAGTTTACCCGTATCGAGGTGGCCGGCTGAGGCCGGTTCTGTTCTGATCTGACTGACTGGAGGCGTGCTGTGGCCGAGATGAAAGAGCTTGTTGATGATCTGACCCGTCGTATGGACGGGGCGATTGAGAGTCTGCGGCGTGATCTTGCGGGTCTGCGTTCCGGGCGGGCGAGTCCGGCGCTTCTGGAGCCGGTGCGTGTTGAGGCGTATGGCGGTGTGGTTCCGCTGTCTCAGGTCGGGTCGGTTGCGGTTCCCGAGGCGCGGATGCTGACGGTTCAGGTGTGGGACCGGTCTCTGGCGGGGGCTGTTGAGAAGGCGATCCGTGAGGCGGGGTTGGGTCTGAATCCGGCGTCTGAGGGGCAGACGATCCGCGTGCCGATTCCGCAGCTGACGGAGGAGCGCCGCAACGATCTGGCGAAGACGGCCGGGCGGTATTCCGAGGGTGCGAAGGTTGCGGTGCGCGGTGTGCGTCGTGACGGCATGGACCAGGCGAAGGGCCATGAGAAGAAGGGTGAGATCAGCCAGGACGATGTGAAGGTCTGGTCTGATGCGATCCAGAAGCTGACGGATCAGTATGTGAAGAAGATTGACGACCTGCTTGCGGAAAAAGAGCGCGAGATCAGGCAGGTCTGACGGTTCAGGTGGCCCGTATGCCGGTTGCCGCTCCGGTTCTGCGTCCGGCGCAGACGGGGGGCGGGAGCAGCGTTCCCGTGCATGTTGCGATTATTATGGATGGCAATGGCCGGTGGGCTGCGGCGCGTGGTCTGCCGCGTGTTGCGGGGCATCGGGCCGGGGCTGAGGCGGTGACGCGCACGCTGCGGGCTGCGGCGCGGCGTGGTGTCGGGTATCTGACGCTTTATGCGTTTTCCTCCGAGAACTGGCGGCGTACGCCGGAGGAGGTGACGGATCTGACGTCTCTTTTGCGGTATTATTTGCGGCACAAGGTTGCGGAGCTGCATCGGGAGAACGTGCGGATCCGGTTTATCGGGGATCTGGAGCGTTTCGGCCGGGATCTGGTGGATGAGCTGCGGCGGGCCGAGCATCTGACAGCGGCGAATACGGGTCTGACGCTTCAGCTTGCGCTGTCCTATGGCGGGCGCGGGGAGCTGGCTCTTGCGGCGCGGCGTCTGGCGGAGGCGGTTGCGCGCGGGGATCTGTGTGCGGATCAGATTGACGAGGAGGCTCTGTCTGGCTGTCTTCTGACGGCGGGGGTTCCTGATCCGGATGTGATTGTCCGGACCAGCGGCGAGCATCGTCTGTCCAATTTTCTTCTCTGGCAGGGTGCGTATGCCGAGCTGGTGTTTACGGACGTGCTCTGGCCGGATTTTGACGAGGCTCAGTTTGAGGTTGTTCTGCGGATTTATGCCGGGCGGGAGCGCCGGTTCGGCGCGCGTCCGGGCGGCTGAACTGATGGGGGATGTGTCCGGGGCCGTTTCTGTGAGGCGGGTTTCTGCCGGTGAGGGCGCGGGACGGAGAGATGCGGAAAACGAGCTGGCATGATCTGGGGCCGCGGCTGATGTCTGCGGTGGTTCTTGTTGCGGTTGCGGCGGCCGGGATTGCGGCCGGCGGCCGGATTTTTGCGTTTCTGATCATCTGTGCGATGGCCGGGATGATGCTGGAGGCCCTCGATCTGGCGCGTGAGGACCGGTACGGGCCGCGTGGTCTTCTGGCTGTGGGCTGGGTTGTTATGGGCGGTGTCTGTGCGACGATCGGCCGTCTGGATGTGATGGTTGTTCTGGCCTCGACCGGCTGGCTGTTCAGGTCCCGGGCCTGGGCCGGGGTTATGGCCGTGATCCTGGCGGGCGGGTGTCTGATCGCGCTGCGTCTGGGGACGATTGCGGGGCCGTGGTCGGTTGTGTTTCCGGTTGCCGTCGTGGTGTGCAGTGACAGTCTGGCTTATGTGACGGGGCGTCTGATCGGGGGGGCGAAGCTGGCGCCGCGCATTTCTCCGGGCAAGACCTGGTCCGGGTCTGCCGGTGGTCTTGCGGGGGCGGTTATGGCGGGTCTGGTGGTTTCGGCTCTGGCTCCGTCCTCTCATGCATCGGTTGCAGCCACGGTTGTGTGGAGTGTCGTTCTGGGGATTGCGGGTCAGGCCGGTGATCTTGCGGAGAGTGCGGTCAAGCGGGCGTGCGGGGTGAAGGATTCCGGGACGCTTCTGCCGGGTCATGGCGGGCTTCTGGACCGGTTTGACGCGCTGATGGCAGCGGCGCCTCTGGCGTGGGTTCTGGCTCTGATTTCCGGTCCTGAGGTTCCGTTCTGGACCGTGACCTGGTCTGATCTTCTTCGCGGGCTCCGGATTTTTGTCGGGATGCCCGGCTGATCTGCTTCTGATCCTTTTCTGGTTTTTCTGATTTCAGGGTGTTCCGTCTTATGAAAACCATCACTGTTCTTGGCAGCACCGGCAGTATTGGCTGTTCCACTGTTGATCTGCTGTGTCAGGTGCCGGACGAGGTGTCTGTCCGCTGTCTGGTCGGCGGGCGGAATGTGAGGCTTCTGGCGGAGCAGGCGCGCAAGGTCCGGGCGGAGCGGGCTGTCATTGCTGATGACGGGGCTCTGGAGGAGCTGCGTGGTCTTCTGGCGGGGTCCGGCATCGAGGCTTCGGCGGGGCGTCAGGCGGTGATTGAGGCTGCGGCGGTTCCTGCGGACTGGACGATGGCGGCGATTACGGGGGCGGCGGGTCTGGAACCGACGCTGGCATCGATCCGCAACGGGCGTGCGGTGGCTCTGGCGAACAAGGAGGCTCTGGTCTGTGCGGGGGATGTGATGCTTCGCGCGGTGAAGGCTGCGGGTGCGACGCTTCTTCCCGTGGATTCCGAGCATAATGCGATTGCGCAGGCGATGGCGGACCGGCAGGCGGATCAGGTTGAGAAGATCATTCTGACGGCGTCGGGGGGGCCGTTCCGCTGTTCGACGCTGGAGGAGATGGAGAAGGCTCCGCCTTCTGCGGCGCTGAAGCATCCGACCTGGACAATGGGGGCGAAGATCACGATTGATTCCGCATCCATGTTCAACAAGGGTCTGGAAGTGATCGAGGCGGCGCGTCTGTTTGATCTGACGGAGGACCGGATTGATGTTCTGGTTCATCCGCAGTCTGCGGTTCATGGTCTGGTTCAGTATACGGATGGCAGTCTGATCGCGCAGATCGGGTCTGCGGACATGCGGATTCCGATCGCGCATTGTCTGGCCTGGCCGAAGCGGATGCCGACGACGTCTCCGCGTCTGGATCTGGCGGCTCTGGCGACCCTGACGTTTGAGGCTCCGGATGAGGTGCGGTTTCCGGCGCTGCGTCTGGCGCGGCAGGCGCTGCGTGACGGCGGGGCTGCGTCGGACATTCTGTCTGCGGCCAATGAGATTGCGGTTGAGGCGTTTCTGGCCGGTCGCATCGGGTTTCTGGACATTGCCCGGATTGTGGAGCGTGTGATGGAGTGTCTGGGGCATCCGGCTCTGGAGACGCTTGAGGATGTTCTGCACTGGGATGCGGAGGCGCGTCGTGAGGCGGGGCGTCTGGTTGTGCAGCGCGCTGCGGCCTGAGGGGATATCTGATGCCGGAGCTGTTTCACACCGTTCTTGCTTTTGTGGTTGTGCTTGGCATTCTCGTGTTCATTCATGAGCTTGGCCATTATCTTCTGGCCCGCTGGTGCGGGGTTCATGTCGAGAGTTTTTCCATCGGGTTCGGGCCGTCGCTTCTGAAATGGGCGGACGGGAGCGGGACGGAGTGGCGCATCGGCTGTCTGCCTCTGGGCGGGTATGTGAAGCCGCACGGGTTTGAGGGGCCGGATGAGGCGACCGAGGAGCAGAAGGCGGCGTGGCTTCCCGGCCGGACGTTTCATGACAAGTCGGTTTATGCCCGTGCGGCGGTGATTCTGGCCGGTCCGGTTTTCAATTTCATTCTGGCGTTTGTGATTTTCTCGGTTCTGTGCGCGACGGCGGGGCAGGTGAAGGTCAGCAATACGATCCGTCAGGTTCAGGCGGCGAGTGCGGCGGCTGCGGCGGGGGTCAGGAACGGGGATGTGATCCGCAGCATCGGGGATCATACGATCGCGAATGTTTCGGATCTGCAGTTTCTTGTGGGCGACCGTGCGGGGCAGCAGACGACGGTGACGGTTCTGCGTGACGGGCATTCCCTGACGTTTCCCATAACGATCGGCAGTGTTCCGGGGAAGGGCGGGCGTCCGCCGCATGGTCAGATCGGTGTGGAGTTTGCGGTGGAGCGGACGGCGCCTCTGTCTCCGGGGGCTGCGATTGTGGCCGGGGCTGCGGAGACGTGGAATGTGACGGTTCAGACGCTGGGGGGGCTGTGGCAGGTTCTGAGCGGGCAGCATACGGCGCGTGATCTTGGCGGTCCGCTGAAGATCGCGCAGATTTCCGGGCAGGCGGCGCATTACGGGCTGGCGAGCCTGCTGTCTTTCATGGGGCTTCTGTCGGTTAATCTCGGGCTGATCAATCTGTTTCCGATCCCGGTTCTTGATGGCGGGCGTCTGGTTTTCTATGCGCTTGAGGCGATTCGGGGACGTCCGGTCTCCCGGGCGGTTCAGAACGTGTTTTTCCAGGCCGGGTTTGTGCTGATTGCCGGTCTGTTCCTGTTTTCCACGTTCAACGACCTTTCGGGGTTTGGTCTGTTCCGGTGGGTCGCATCTCTCGTCGGGTGATGCTAGAAATGGTAAAAATCTGATGAGTGCTTGCGCGGCAGCCGCTAATTCGGATACGTCGCGTCTGGCACGGCGTGCAGTTCTGCTATGCAGGGGCGTGCGTATCTGCGAAATGTGGTGCGCCCGGCACCGGGAGTGTCCGGGTCTGCGGCATGGTGTCGGCTGAGAGGGGTGGCTGGTCTTGGCAACTGAACACGGGGCTACGAGTAACCGGAGCAGGAAACGCTCGTTTCTGCTCGCTTCCGTCTGTGTCGCGGCTCCGGCCATGTCGGCATCGGAGGCCTGTGCCCAGTTTGCGCCGCAGGCTCATGCGCCCCGCAGCGTGACGCCGCATGAGACGGACCGTCCGCAGCAGCCTGATGCGCCGTCAGAGGCGGCTCCGGATACGGGTGACGTTCCTGAGACCGCGCCTGCGCGTGCGACCCGCCGGGTCCGTACCGCGCCCGGTTCGGTGGCGTCCGGCGGGCGGATCGGGGCGATCAGCGTTTCGGGCAATGACCGTATCGAGACCAGCACGATCCTGTCCTATATGGTGTCGCGTCCGGGGGATTCCTTCAGCCAGGACGAGCTCGACCGTTCGCTGCGTACGCTTTATGCCACCGGTCTTTTCAAGGATGTGACGCTCAGCCGTTCGGGTGACATCCTGCGTGTTCATGTGACGGAAAATCCGGTTGTGAACCGCATTGTGTTCGAGGGGAACCATGCGGCGAAGGACGAGGATCTCCGCAAGGTGATTTCCCTGCGTCCGCGTGCGGTGTTTTCTGCGGAGCAGACGGCGACGGACCGGCAGAAGCTTCTTGAGGTTTATGCCCAGAAGGCGCGGTATGGCGCGACGGTGACGCCTGAGACGGTGAAGCTTGCGCATAACCGTGTTGATGTTGTGTTCCGTATTGTTGAGGGACCGCAGACGCTGATCCGCAAGATTACGTTTGTGGGCAATCAGACCTTCAGCGAGGCGCGTCTGGCGGGTGTCGTGTCGTCCAAGGAGACGGCGTGGTATCGTTTCTTCTCTTCTGCCGACGAGTACAACCCCGAGCGTCTGAGGTATGATTCCGAGCTTCTGCGCCGGTTCTATCTGTCCAACGGGTTTGTTGATTTCCAGATCGTCAACGCGACGGGCGAGCTGTCTCCGGATCGCAAGTCCTTTTATGTAACCTACACCATCAAGGAAGGGCCGCGGTATCGTCTGGGCAAGATCGATATCCGGTCGTCCCTGCGGCATGTTCCGGCTCTGGCGCTGCGTAAGTATATCGAGGTTTATCCGAACCAGTGGTATGATGGCACGGAGATTCAGAAGAACGCGAACCGGATGGAGGAGAACATCCAGGCGGAGGGGACGCCGTTTGCGGTTGTCCGTCCGTCGATCGCGCGTAATCCTGAGAAGCGGGTTGTCAATCTTCTGTTCGATGTGTCCGAGGGGCCGCGTAATTATGCGGAGCGGATTGACATCAACGGCAATACGATCACGCGTGATACGGTGATCCGTCGTCAGCTTCCGATGGCTGAGGGCGACCCGTATCCGATGAGCTACAAGAAATACACCCGTCAGACCCTGCAGGATCTGGGGTATTTCAGTTCGGTTGACGTGACGCAGTCTCAGGGATCTGCGCCGGATCGGAGCAATGTTGCGATCAACGTGGTTGAGAAGCCGACGGGTGAGTTCTCGCTTGGTGGCGGTTACTCCACTGACGTCGGTATTCTTGGAAATGTCGGTCTGAAGCAGCACAACCTTCTGGGCAGCGGTATTGATGCCGGTATTTCCGGAACGGTCGGCTATTATCAGAAGCAGATTGATGCCTCTGTTACGGATCCGTTCTTCCTGAACCGGAACCTCGTTGTCGGTATGGATATTTTCTATATCAACAACAACTACCAGACCTATCAGAACTATTCTGAGGGGCGGTATGGTGCGACGTTCCGTATGGGTTATGCCATTACGGAGCATCTGTCCCAGTCCTGGACCTATTCCGCGATCGGCCGTCATGTCGGCAACACGTGGGATGACGTGTCGATCTATGTGGATCAGCAGAACGGTCATTCGTTCCTGTCCCAGCTCGGCACGACGCTTGTCTATGACACGCGTGACAACCGGCTTTATCCGCACAAGGGTTATGTGATCCGTCTGGGCGGTGATTTTGCTGGGCTTGGCGGGAACGAGAAATATGTCCGTGGCAAGATCGACGCGGCCTATACGGTTCCGCTGGATGATCTGACGGGCAACCATGACTGGACCCTCGATTTCAAGGGTGGTGCCGGTTATATGGCCGACTGGGGCAACGGGCGCCACGATATTATTGATAACTTCTATCTCGGCGGTTCGAACCTGCGCGGCTTCCTTGATGGTGGTGTCGGTCCCCGCAGTGTGGCGCAGAGTCTTTATGCGCCTGACGGCGGGTATTCGCCCGGGTATAACAGGCGGAACCAGGAGGATCTTCTGGGTGGCCGGTTTATCTATACCGCGTCCATGACGCTGAATTTCCCGATGCCGTTTGCGGCTGACATGGGTATTCGCGGGCGTTACTTCGTTGATGCCGGTTCCCTGTCCAGTCTGCGTGTCAGGAACCGTTATACGAATGCGGCGACGGCCGGGGATTACTACACTCGTGTTTCCGGCAACACGGCTACGCCGCGTGTCAGTACGGGTGTCGGCTTTTCCTGGAAGAGTCCGTTCGGTCTGCTGAACATTGATCTGGGTGTTCCGCTCCACAAGTCGCATAACGACCGCACGCAGCTTCTGCGCTTCGGCTTTGGCCAGCAATTCTGAGGTTATGATGATCCGCTTCTCCGGTGTGACGTGTGCCTTCGCGTCCGCTCTTCTTGCCTGCTGTTCCCTTCCGGTCGTGTCTTTCGCGGCTGATGCGCCTGCTGCGGGGCAGGGGGGCGGCTGGTTTGTGCCCAGGGCGGCCCATCCGGTTGCGCCGCCTCCTGCGCATGTGTCCCGTCCGGCCGTGAGGACTGCGGCGCCTGATCCGTCCGAGGGGGATCAGCCTGAGGAGGAGGATACGTCCCGTGCGCCGCCGGTTCTGCCGCTGCCGCCGATTCCGACGGCGCCTGAGCTTGCCAAGGGTGCGCCTCCGCCGACGGCTGTTGTCGGGATCATCAGTGTTCAGGACGTGATGCGGCAGTCTCTGGCCGGTCAGCAGGTCGAGCAGGAGCTTGGCGGGCGTCGTGATGCTCTGGCGCGGGATGCGCAGCGTGAGCAGGCGGGCTGGCGGAGTGAGCAGCAGAAGCTGCAGGCTGCGGCGAAGAACATGACGTCCGAGCAGATTCAGTCCCGCGAGCATGCGCTGCAGTCCCGTGTGATGAAGGCGCAGCGGGATTTCCGCGAGCGGAACCGGATCATTCAGGAGGCGGCTCAGGTTGCTCTGGGTCAGATCGAGCGTGAGCTGGTTCAGGTTGTTCAGCGTGTTGCCGGGTCTCACGGGATGAATCTCGTGCTGCATTCCGAGCAGATTGCGCTGCATGTGGATGGTCAGGACATTACGGCTGAAGTTGCCGGTCAGCTGAACAAGGTTCTTCCCAGGGTGTTCATTCCGGCGGCGAATGAGGATCCGGAGGTTATGGCGAAGTCCGGGAAGTTCCCGACCACGGCATCTGCCGAGCAGGCACAGCAGGGGGCGGCTGCGGGGCAGGCTCCGGCCTCCGTGGTCCGTGTGAACAACGGTCACTGATCTCCGATGTCTGATCCGAACGGGTCCGCGGGGGCTGCCGATCCGCGTTTCTTTGCCCGTCCGTCTCCGCAGACGGCGGAGGCTCTGGCGGCTGCGGCGGGTGCCGAGCTGATTCTGCCGCGTTGCGGGTCTGTTCCCGAGGGCGGGTTTACCGGGATCGGTCCGCTGCAGAGTGCGGGTCCGTCTGATGTCAGTTTTCTGGATAACCGGCGGTATGCGCCGCTTCTGGAGCAGACGCGGGCGGGTCTTGTGATTGTGGCGAAGGCGTTTGCCGCCCGTGTTCCTGACGGGTGTGCGGTTCTGGTTGCGCCTGTTCCTTATCTTGCTTGGTCGCGGGTTGCGCGTCTGTTCTATCCGCGTCCGGCGGCGGTTCCGGGGCGGCATCCTTCGGCGTGTATTGCGGCGGATGCCGTTGTGGACGAGACGTCTGAGATCGGTCCTTTTGCGGTGATCGGCGCGCGGGCTGAGATCGGTCCGGGGACGGTGGTATCGTCTCATGCGGTGATCGGCGATGCGGTCGTGATCGGCCGGGACTGCCGGATCGGGTCTCATGTCAGTGTGTCCCATGCGCTGATCGGGGATCGTGTGACGTTGTTTCCGGGGGCGCGGATCGGTCAGGACGGATTTGGTTTTGCGGTCGGGCCGGAGGGGTTCGAGACGGTTCCGCAGCTTGGCCGTGTGATTCTGGGTGATGATGTTGAGATCGGGGCGAATGCGACGATTGACCGCGGTTCGGTTCAGGACACGGTGATCGGCCGGGGGTCGCGACTCGATAATCTTGTTCAGATCGGTCACAACACGAAGCTCGGACAGAATTGTATCATTGTGTCTCAGGCGGGGGTTTCCGGGTCCACTGAGCTTGGTGATCGCGTGACCGTCGCGGCGCAGGCGGGGCTGATCGGTCATATCCGCATTGGCACGGGTGCTCGGATCGGGGCTCAGTGCGGTGTCATGTCCGACGTTGAGGCCGGTGCGGATGTGATCGGCAGCCCTGCGATGCCGTTCAGAGAATTTTTTCGAAATGTGGCTACACTGCGCCGTCTCTCCCGTCGTCCGGCCGGAAACGGTCAGGATGCGGGCGGGGACAGTGACATAACATGACCGGACAGAAGAAGATGGAAGCAGGACAGGCGGGTGTACAGGCGGCGGAGCCTGCGCAGGATGGTGAGGCGCCGGTGCGTCTGGACAGGATTGAGATTCTGGAGATCATGGAGGCGATTCCCCATCGCTATCCGTTCCTGCTGATCGACCGGATGGAGGATGTCGTTCTTGGCGAGTCTGCCGTCGGCATCAAGAATGTCACGATGAACGAGCCGTTTTTTCAGGGGCATTTCCCGTCCCGTCCGGTCATGCCGGGCGTGCTGCAGATCGAGGCGATGGCGCAGACTGCGGCGGTTCTCGTTGTCCGGACGCTGGGTAAGGATTTCGAGGGTAAGCTCGTTTATTTCATGACGATCGAGAATGCGAAGTTCCGCCGTCCCGTGGGTCCGGGGGATCAGCTGCGGATTATTGTAACGAAAGAACGCCGGCGGGCGAATGTGTGGAAATTCCATGGTGTTGCCCAGGTTGACGGCGTGTCGGTTGCCGAAGCATCCTTCAGTGCCATGATCATGGCCTGAGACAGGTCTCTTAATTGAGAGGGGCTTGCCGGGCGTTCCGGTCAGGCCCGCGATGGCGGCCCCGGCGTGACCGGCTGCTGCCCTGCCGGTGCCATAATGACGGCGCATCGGGGCATGCAGATGACGTTGAGGAGGCGGTTCTGGCTCACGCAGCGGAAGTTCGACAGATGAACGTAACACAGTCCCGGCCCGGCAGTGCCATTCATCCGACTGCGATCATCGCGCCTGGTGCGGTGATCGGTGAGGGTGTCCGGATCGGGCCGTGGTGTACGGTCGGGGCTGATGTCGTGATCGGTGACGGGGCCGAGCTGATTTCCCATGTCGTTGCTGACGGGCACACGGTGATCGGTGCCGGTGTGCGGCTTTTTCCGTTTGTGTCCGTGGGTCTTGAACCGCAGGATCTGAAATACGGGGGCGAGCCGACGCGGTGTGAGATCGGGCCGCGGACGGTTGTGCGCGAGCATGTGACCATTCATCGCGGGACGGCGTCCGGGTCTGGTCTGACGCGGGTCGGGGCGGATTGTCTGATCATGGCGAATGCACATATCGCGCATGACTGTGAGCTTGGTGATCGTGTGATCATCGTGAACAACGTCGTCATGGGCGGTCATGTGCATATTGCGGATGATGCGCGTGTGATGGGGTCTGCGGCGATTCATCAGTTTGTCCGCATCGGGCGTGCGGCCATGGTGGGCGGTGTGACCGGTGTTGAGGCGGATGTCATTCCCTATGGCAGCGTGATGGGCAACCGTGCGCGTCTGGTGGGTCTGCACTGGATCTGGCTGCGCCGGAACGGGGTTTCGTCTGCGGAGATGCATGTCATGCGCAGGGCCTGGCGGATGCTGTATCCGGCGGAGGAGGCTGAGCCTTTTGCGGTGCGTCTGGTGCGTGTGCGTGAGGAATTCGGCGGGCATCCGCGTGTTGCGGAGATTCTGGCGTTTATTGAGGTTCCGGGGCATCGCGGGCTGGTCAGGCCTGCGGCGCGCAGTGCGCTTTTGCGTGATGAGCAGGCGGACTGATCTGCGCTGATGACGGGGTCTGATCCGGCTCTGGGCATTCTTGCGGGCGGTGGTCCGCTTCCGGGGCAGGTTGCCGCGGCGGCTGCGGCGCAGGGGCGTCGGGTTTTCATTCTTGGTTTTCAGGATTTTGCGGAGCCCGGGGTGATCGGGGGCTGGCCGCATGCCTATGTGCGTCTGGCGGCGGCCGGGCAGATTCTGGCGACGCTGCGGGCGCAGGAGTGCCGGGATCTGGTTCTGATCGGGCCGGTGCGTCGTCCGTCTTTCAGGGATCTGCGTCCGGATGCGGAAGGGGCGCGGATTCTTGCGCGTCTGGGGCGGGCTGTTTTTTCCGGGGATGATGGTCTTCTGGGGGCTCTGGTCCGGATTCTGGGCGAGGAGGGGTTTCGTGTCCGCGGGGCGCATGAGTTTCTGGGCTCTGCTCTGGGTCCGGCCGGGGTGTGCGGGCGCATTGCGCCGGATGCGCGGATGATGGCGGATATCCGGCGTGGTGCGGAGGTTGTGCGGGCTCTGGGGCGTCTGGATATCGGGCAGGGCTGTGTGGTTCAGAACGGTGTGGTCCTGGCGGTTGAGGCGATGGAGGGGACGGACCGGATGCTGGAGCGTGCGGGTCTGTGCCGTCAGCCGGGGGAGGGCGGGACGCTTGTCAAGCTTCTCAAGCCTGGTCAGGAGGATCGTGCCGACATGCCGGTGATTGGTCCTGTGACGATCGGCGGTGCACATAAAGCCGGTCTGTCAGGGATCGCTTACGGGGCTGGCGGCGTTCTGTTTACGGATCTGCCGGGCTGCATCCGCGCGGCGGACGAGGCGGGACTGTTTCTGTACGGGGTGCTGCCGGATGAGGCGGGCCCGGGAGCGGTCTGAATGGTCCGGGCGGCCGGGGTTATGGCGGCTGTCTGATAAATGAAGAAAGAAGAACGGAGAAAACGGCAATGGCGACTTATCTGCACACGATGGTCCGGGTGAAGAATCTGGTGAATTCGCTTGCGTTCTATAAGCTTCTCGGGATGCACGAGCTGCGGCGCCGTGAGGTTCCGGAGGGGAAATATACGCTGGTTTACATTGGTTATGCGGACAATGCGGCGGGGCAGGCCGAGATTGAGCTGACCTATAACTGGGGCAAGGATGACGGGTATGAGATCGGCGACGGATTCGGTCATTTTGCCGTCGGTGTCCCGGATATTTATGCGGCGGTTGAGAAGATCCGTGCCGGGGGTGGCAAGGTGACGCGTGAGCCTGGTCCGCTGAAGTTCGGGACGTCCGTGATTGCCTTTGTCGAGGACCCGGATGGTTATAAGATCGAGCTGATCGAGGGCCGGGGCGTCTGACGACCGGCCGGGGCCGGTTCGGCTCTTAGGCTCCTGCTCTTCCGGGGCTGCGGCTCCGGGAGAGTTTTTCCGGTGTTTGCGGGAAACCGGGGAAAATCTGAGGTTTTTCCGCAACTTCCCTGAATTAAAAACATAATATTGCGGATGACAGGGTTGTCATCTTCCTGGTATGCCACCTAGAGATGGCGGCTATGACTCATTCGACGCCCCTTGATGAGATGGTGGACGGGCAGGGTGGTGTCCGTCCCCGCTGGCGGCGGCTTCTCAGCACCATTTCGGAGCTGGGGGCTCAGGAGCTGGCGGAGCGGGGCGGGCAGATCTCTGTGGCCCTGCGGGATCAGATGAGCCAGCGTCCCGAGGCCGGGACGATGGTTGCCCCCGGCTGTGATCCGGTTCCGCTGATCCTTGATGCGGCGGAGTTTGCTGATCTTGAGGCGGGGATCATTCAGCGGGCGCGGCTTCTGGAGGCTCTGCTTCAGGATGCCTATGGCGAGCGGCGTATTCTGTCTTCGGGGGTTCTGCCGCCGTCTCTGCTGTGGTCGAGCCGGACCTGGCTGAGCGTTCCGCAGACGGATGGCTGTCCGCCGACGGACCGGTTTTTCTCCTTTTTCGCGGTTGATCTCGTTCGTGAGAATGACGGGCGCTGGAGTGTTCTGGGGGATCGTCTGTCCCGGGCCAACGGTGCGGGGCGTGCTCTGGAGAACCGGCGGCAGATGGTGCGTGTGCTGCCGGAGCTGTTTTCCGGTTATGACCTGCGGCACATCTCTCCGTTTATGGATCTGTGGCAGGAGGCTCTTCTGGGGGCGGCGACGCGGACGGACCCGGAGACGAACAGTCCGGCTCTGGCGCTTCTGACGCCGGGGCCTCAGGATCCGCACTGGCCCGAGCATGTTCTTCTGGCGCGTGAGCTGGGCTGTACTCTGGCTGAGGGCGGGGATCTGAGTGCGCGGCAGGGTGAGCTGTGGCTCAAGACCGTGCGGGGTCTGCGTCCTGTGGATGTTCTGCTGATTCGGCAGGATGCGGCGACGCTTGATCCTCTGGAGCTGGACGGGACGGGGGCCTGGGGGATTACGGGTCTTCTGGATGTTGCGCGCGGGGGTGCGGTGCGTCTGATGAATGATCCGCGTGCGGGTTATGCCGAGACGCCGGGTCTTCTGCCGTTTTTTCCGGAGCTTTCGCGGTTTCTGCTCGGGGAGGATCTGCTGCTCCGGACGGTTCGTGCGTTCTGGCCGGGTGATGTGTCCTGTCCTGTTCCGCAGGACGGGTGGCATGTCATGTCCGCAACAGACGGGGACAGTACGGTGCGCCGCTACGGGGAGATCCCTGCGGAGGAGTGTGCGGCATTTTCGGAGCGGCGCTGGGAGCATATGGCTCTGGAGATTGACGGTCCGTCCGTGACGCCGGCTCTGGCGGGGGAGTGTATTGAGCCGCATCCGGTTGTTCTGCGGATGTTTGCGGCTTTTGACGGTGAGCAGTGGAATGTTCTTCCCGGCGGTCTGGCGCGGATCAGCCGGACGGCTCAGGATCTTCTGGCTCCGGGGCGCATCCGTTCGGGGATGGTGAGCAAGGACGTGTGGGTTCTGGCGGGGAATCATGAGGAGCGCCGGGGCATGGCATTCATTCCTTCCCGGCGTCTGCCGATCCGTCGTGCGCACGGGGATCTTCCCAGCCGTGCGGCGGAGGATTTTTTCTGGCTCGGGCGGTATCTGGAGCGGGTTGAGGGTGCGGCGCGGATGATGCGCGTGATTCTGTCGCATCTGTCCGTGACGGATCTGTCCCCGCGTGAGCGTGCGGATATTGACGGTCTGGTCCGGCTTTTGCGTGCGGCGAAGGTGATCGAGGATGTTCCGGTTTCCGGTTACAGTCTGGTTGCGCTGACGCGTGAGCTGCTGACGGCGACGGCTCAGGAGGGGCTGTTCATGCGGTCTTTCCGCAGCATTGACAGTCTGGCTCCGGAGCTTTCGGATCGTCTGACGCGGGAGATGCGGCATTTTATTGTGTATGGTGCGGAGGATCTGATGTCTGCGATTCCGGGCTGCCGGGCGCGGGGGGATGATCCGGCGCGCAGTCTGGAGCGTCTGTCGCGCGTGATGGAGCGTGTGGTCGGGTACAGCGCGACGATTTCGGGATTTTCCGCGGAGAACATGCTGCGTTCGGGCGGGCGTCTGTTTCTGGACATGGGCCGGCGGTTTGAGCGTACGGGCACGGTTCTTCTGACCTGTTCGACGCTTCTGGATCAGCCGGGTCTGCGGCAGCGCGGGCGGATGGAGAGTGCGCTGCGTCTGATGCTGGAGCTGTGTGACAGTTCCATCACCTATCGGTCCCGGTATTTCGGTGTGATGCAGCCTGCTCCGGTTCTCGATCTTCTGCTGCTTGACGAGGACAATCCCAGGGGGGCCGGATATCAGCTTGCGACGCTGCGGCAGGCGATGGCGTCCGTGGCCGAGGGCGGCGATGGTGTGCGTGATGATCTTCCGCGCGGGGCGCAGGAGATTCTCGACGGACTTCGGGGTCTGGCGCAGTCTGTTTTCGATGCGGCGGATCAGGATGTGGCGGCGGCGGATCTGCCTGCGGGTCTGCGGGCTGTGACGGAGGATCTGGAGCTGCTGTCCGATCGTCTGACGCGGGCGTGTTTTACGGTTCTGGTTGCGCCGCGCCGGGTTGATTCGTCTGATCCTTCTCCCGGCGGGGAGGGGCTTCCGGCTGAGGACGGGTTTTTCGCGTGATTTACCGGGTTCGTCATATCACGACCTATGCCTATGGCCGTCCTGTGGATCTTGCGGCGCATATTCTGCATGTCACGCCGCGTGATCTGCCGGGGCAGCGTGTTCTTCGCACGCATCTGTCCTGTGAGCCTGATCCGGTGCGGCGGACGAGCGGGCGGGATTCGTTTGGCAATCATGTGTCGTGGCTGTTTCATGAGGTTCCGCACGATCTGTTCCGTGTGATTGCGGACTCTGAGGTTGACGTGAGTTTTCCGCCTCTTCCCGAGATGTCTGCCACACTGTCCTGGGAACAGGTTGCGCGGATGGCGGCGTCTGATGGTGAGGTTGCGCGGTTTCTGTTTGCCGGGGCGATGTGTCCGACTTCTGTTGCGGCCGGGGCCTGGGCGGCGGAGTCCTTTGCGCCGGGGCGTCCGGTTCTGGAGGCGGTGTCTGAGCTGAACACCCGGATCTATACAGATTTCCGGTTCTGTTCGGGGGTGACGAATCTGCGGACCACTGTTGAGGAGGTTCTGGAGATGCGTCAGGGTGTGTGTCAGGATTTCACGCATCTGATGGTGAGCGGGCTTCGGGCTCTGGGGCTTCCTGCGCGGTATATGTCGGGCTATATCCGCACGCGTCCGCCGCCGGGGCAGAAGCGGCGTCTGGGTGCGGATGTGTCTCATGCCTGGGCGGGTGTATGGCTGGGTCCGGAGATCGGCTGGGCGGGGTTTGATCCGACGAACGGCATTGTCACGACCGAGGAGCATGTGGTTCTGGGCTGGGGTCTGGACTATGCGGATATCAGTCCGGTTCGTGGTCTGATCCTGGGTGGCGGCGGGGATACGCTGCGTGTCGGTGTTGATCTTGTTCCTGCGGATGAGTGGGAGGGGGAGCTTTTTCCGGAACAGGTTGTGCCTGTGGTCTGACTCCCGGGCTGTTTTTCCTTTCTGTCCGGGTGCAGGCCGGGTGAAGGAGCGTGTCTGTTATGTCGCGATCGTCATCAGACAACCGGTTTCGTGCCGGGGGGACGGACTGGGCCCGGTACTGGGTCGGGAAGGATGTGCGGCATCTGGCTCAGGCTTATGGCGAGCTGCATCAGGAGATGGAGAGCTGGCGTTCCGAGGCTCTGTTCCTGCGCGGCGAGCGGTTCCGGGACGGGAGGTCTCAGGCGGAGCTTGCGGGTCTGATCGGGACGCTGCAGGCGCGGATCGAGGCGATGGAGAGCCAGATTGCGAACATGCTGTCTCTGGAGCAGTGGCAGCGGGAGCAGATCGTGTCTTTGTCTCTGGAGAACCACGCTCTTACGAACCGGATTGCGGAGATGCGGAGCTGGCCGGAGGGGCCTGTGTCTGAGGGCTCTGCGTCTGAGGAGGCTGTTTCCGGGGGGAGTGCCTTTGGGGAGGTTTCTCCGGAGGAGCCGTCATCCGGTCTGGCGGATGACGGGGTCTGAGGGGTGTGTGATCAGCGCGGGGTGACCCATCCGTTGCCTGTGGAATCGCCGAGTTTGCCCTGCATGGGGCCGGATTCCTGGTAGGCTGATCCGAATTTCGAGAGATCGGTTCCGGTGACGGCGTCTCTGTGTGAGGCGATGTCGTGATCCGGGTCCGGGCCGTGGTTGATGTCGACGGACGGGGCTTCCTGGTATCCCGGGGGCAGGGAGCGGTGGCCGTGGACGGTCATTTTCTCGTGGCGTTTCGGTGAGGCGTCCGATGTGCCTGTATCCGGTCCGAAATTCGTGTCCGTTGTTGCGGTGCCGAAGCCGGAATTGCCGACCTGGGCGGCCAGTGCCGCGGTTGAGACGGCCGGGGATGCGGCCATCAGGGCGAGGGCTGCGAGCCCTGCTGCCGGGCGCGGCATGAGGCGGAGGGTGAAAGAAAGCATCAGACTGAGATCTCCTGCGCTGCTCTGTCCCTTGTGTTGCGGACGTGCAGCCTGCGGGGAAGGTTTAGCCCGATCTGTCCGCATGGACAAAGAGCGGGGCCGTTCGTCCCGTGTATATCACGGATGCGTCAGGATGTGTGCTCACGAAGGCTTGCGGAATATTCCGGGGCGGGCGAGATGTGGTTTCATGCATGATATCCTGATTTCCCTGAGTGCTTTTATCGTGACCACGGCGCTGTTTACCATGACGCCGGGTCTGGACACGGCGACGGTTCTGCGGGCGTCCGCGACGTCCGGCACGCGGTGTGGCGGTGCGGCGGCTGTGGGCATCACGGCGGGTCTTTTTGTCTGGGGGGTGTGTGCGGCGTTCGGGCTGACGGCTTTGCTGGCTGCGTCTTCCGTGGCGTTTGGCGTGGTGAAGTGGGCAGGGGCGCTTTATCTGTTTCAGGCGGGGCTGCGGATGGTTCTGCGTCCGCGCAGTGGTCTTGCCGACGGGGCGGGGGGTGTTCCGGTCCGTCTGACGCCGCGCGGGGCGTTCCGGCAGGGGTTTGTGAGCAATGTGCTCAATCCGAAGGTGGGGATTTTCTACATCACCTTTCTTCCGCAGTTTATTCCGCATGGTGTGAATGTTGCGGCGTATTCCCTGTTTCTGGCGTGTTTTCATGTGGTGATGGGGCTGATCTGGTTCTCTCTTCTTGTTGTGATGACGATCCCGCTCGGACGGTTTCTGTCGCGGCTCGAGGTGGTGCGGCGGATGGACCGGGTGACGGGGTGCATCTTTATGGGATTCGGGCTGCGGCTGGCTTTTGAGCGGCGGGTTTAGGGTGTGGTGTGTATTTGTCCTATTTCCTGCCGTTGTCGACGTAACATTGGGCTTTCAGGAGAGATGGTGAGCACCTGATAAGCCGGGCTGCTTATACCGGAACGCATTGTTTTTCTGTGTGAGGGTCGATAGCGTACAGTAAATATACGATCATCAGATCTGATTCTGATCAGAGGAAAGAGGCAGCGTGTCAGGTTTTGAATCGCCAAAAGAATTTTATTTCACCATTCCGGTAAATTTATATCGTGGGGGGGGATGCAACCGGTCCGAGACTGACACACGTGAGAACTGATGAGGACAGGCCGGATAATCCTGATATAAACATTATTTACAGAAATGGTTTTCCTTATGTTTTATCTAATAATAAAGGTATTTCCTTAAACTCAAGTCCTAGAGAGTGTTATGTACTTTCGTGCGTGAGTGTTTCAGAACGGATGGATGAATACTGCACGCAAACCGTATCCGTC
>NZ_JAJJND010000022.1 GCF_029759835.1 Acetobacter sp. AN02 | reverse complement strand
GTCGAACAACCTTGGCGCATCATGTCAATCGGACTGCGCAATTGGGCGCATAGGTTCTAGCAATCAATGGTTGGTATTAAAAGAAGCGATCTTCGACTCAATTTCAGTGCGGTATAATGACATATCAGAATGGTTTCTTCACTGGAGGCGGATTGAGGGCTCGACTGGTGAAACACTCAGATGGACAAACACACCAAAGAGTATAAATGTCAGCGTCAGAACCCCTGATGAACACTTCGATCTGAGAAGCAGACACCATAGCTCCCACAGGCAATCAGGAGAAGATCTGATACTGCATGAGCATATGGAATTCGTTTTTTCGGCAAAAGAACGCCGGTTTAGTCTTTCTGATATTAAAATAAAAACTAACGAACTTTTATTTTTATTTTCTATTCTGCTTGCCTGCCCGGTCACTATCAGAAGCGTTTCTGTTTCACAGAAATCCGGTTCTTCCTTCCGGATCTGGTTTCTCATGTTCAGACGACCCGAAGGAATCAGAACAGATGGTATTTCCTGGAATAAGTTTTTTGCTCAGACACCCGTATCTGACGAACGATGGCAGTCAGTTTTCGACCGTTATTATCAGTCTGAATACAAAAAAACATGTTGGGTACGTCTGGCGGGTATGCAGAGATATAATGGGGTGTGGGAATATCAGATACTCGGTTATGTCAGTCTCCTGGAGAGGTATCTGAACATCAGGTTTGACGGAAGCAGACTGCCGGAATCTGTTCCCCCTTCCTCGAAGAAAATAAGTAAATTCCGGTCAGATCTCGCGAATGAAATACCAGATATACCCTGCGGGAAGCAGGAGAGAATCGTTGCGATTGCCAGGCGGGCATTTGCATCAGACAGATTCAGTTTTGAAAATAAATATACGATAGCAATGAATGATATAAATCCTGATATAAAGAAAATTATCAACCTGACAGAAAACGAATTCTCACTTATAAAGAAAGTAAGAAACAGAATCGCGCATGGCGATGGTCATGACCTGGAAGAAGAGGACTTTCTCGCCACCAGCCAGACTCAGGTAAAAATATCATTACTTATGGTATATTGGGCATTCTTGGATTTCGGATTCACAACACGTGAATTTATCAGGTGCTTAAGCAGCACGCATAACAGCCTTGGGCTGACTGAAATGATCGACAGAGTTCATATGGAGCGTATAACCCAGGCAGATGAATGTTCCCAATAACTATAGAAAATTTCAATCCATCCATGAAATTAAAAGGAATTTTATCACAGATCACTTTCCGTCCGTGATCTGAAAAAATCACCGCAGACCAGGATCGGAAAACCGGCGGTTCACCAGCACCGGCAGGGACCGGCGGACCGACGCCACATGCTCCGAGGACACATCCGCAACCAGCAGATCAGGGCCACAACCGGCACGCACCACCGCAACCCCCAGCGGATCAATCAGCATGCTGGACCCGATATTCCTCGGTCCGCACTCACCGACAGCCGCAACATAACACGTGTTTTCCAGAGCCCGCGCCGTCGCCATCACCTCCCAGTGATGCTCTTTCAGAGGCCCGCGCACCCACGCCGCCGGAACCAGAAGCAGCTCCGCCCCGTCCAGAACAAGCCTGCGCGCCATCTCGGGAAAACGGACGTCATAACAGATCATCAGACCCGTCCGGACACCGCCGATCGTCACAACCGGCGGAATATCATCTCCCGGCGTGTAGTAATCAGACTCCTTCGTGGAAAAAGCATCGTAAAGATGAAGCTTTTTATAAAGAGCCAGAATACCGTCCCGGGAGACGACAAACAGCGTCATGCTGACCCGCCCGTCCGCCTCCGGAACCGGAATACATCCCGCAACCGTCAGCGCAGTGTCCCGCAGCCCCGCAATCAGCCCCGACAGAAACGGACCCTCCGGAAGCTGAGCCTCCCGCCGCCCCAGCCCCGGATCATCAGGATCAGACGCCAGAACATTCTCCGGAACAACCAGAAGATCAGCCCCGGCCGCAACAGCCCTGCGCGCATAATCCAGCACAACGGACAGATTGACCTTCCAGTCCGGCACGACCGCAAACTGCCCGAGCGCTATCCTCACGAAAATCCCCTTTATGCAAAACTGATGAACCTACATACGATTGACAGGAATCTTCAGATAAACCGTCCCGTTATCCTCCGCCTCGGGAAAATGACCGGCACGCATGTTCACCTGAACGGACGGCATGATCAGCTTCGGCAGGGACAGCGTCGCATCCCGCGCCGTACGCATCGCCACAAACTCCGCCTCGCTCACACCGTCATGAACATGAATGTTCTGCGCAAGCTCCGCGCCAACTGTCGTCTCCCAGACATACTCATCCCGCCCGGGCGCCTTATAGTCATGACATAAAAACAGTCTGGTTTCGGAAGGAAGTTTCAGAAGACGCCGGATGGACCGGTAAAGCGTCTCCGCATCCCCGCCGGGAAAATCAGCCCTGGCCGTGCCGTAATCAGGCATGAACATCGTATCGCCGACAAACGCCATACCCCCGATGACAAACGCCATATCCGCAGGCGTATGCCCCGGAACATGCAGAGCCGTACATGCGACAGAGCCAAGGGAAAACCGCTCACCATCCTCAAACAGATGACCGAACTGAGACCCGTCACGCGCAAACTCGCTGCCCGCATTGAAGATTTTACCAAACACGTCCTGAACGCGCAAAATCCCCGCCCCGATCGCAAGCGTCCCGCCCAGACGCTCCTGCAGCCACGGCGCGGCAGACAGATGATCCGCATGAACATGCGTCTCAAGCAGCCACTGAACCGTAAGCCCTGCCTCCCGGACATAAGCCTCAACACGCTCCGCCGGCTCATACGCCGTCCGCCCGGACTCCGCCTCATAGCCCAGAACACTGTCCACGATCGCAGCCTGCATGGTCGCGGGATCATGAACCACATGCGTCGCCGTAAAGGTCGGCTCATCGAAAAACGTCCGGACCACCGGCTCCGGCCCCGCACCGGCCAGAGCCCTCCGCACCTGGGCCGCAGCAGTATCAAGCGCAGTGTCAGACATGCCCCTCACCCCCGGTTTCCGACATCGAAAGGCTAGTTTGGAGGATATTTTCCGTCAAGAATATGCGTTTTATATCGGGGTAGATATGCATTCTGCCCGGGTAAAAAACAGCCGGACCGGATTTTATGAAATATTGAGACACGCTTCGGATAAACACCGGTCAATATCCGGCCTTTTCTTCCCATATATACGAAAAAATCCGAATAAACCTCAGAAAACAAAAGAAATTCCTGCAATTTTTATTGCACGTATAATTAATATCTAATTAATACCGCTCCATCCAGACCTGTCCCTCTGCTTCGGGCACATACCCCGCCCGGGAGACCCCCAGCCCATGTCCGCCCTCTCACGGTTCGCCCGCGCTCTGCTCATACCAACTCTGGGATGCCCTGACTTATATTTGATTTCTTTAGGGTATCGTTTTGGATCGCCCTGTGATTCACCGGATGTTGCACCGGGGAGACATCCAAATGGGCAGAGCGTTGGCATTGCGTGAAGATTACGATGCGGTGGGTCTGCGTGGGCTGGCGCGGACAACGAGGCATGCGGGTCAGGCACGTCGGCTTCTGGCACTGGCAGCAATCTGCGATGGTGCTTCACGCGGAGACGCGGCACGTCTGGCCGGGACGGATCGGCAGATTGTGCGGGACTGGGTGATGCGTTTCAACGCCGAGGGTCCGGATGGTGTGCGGGATCATCATGGTGGCGGTGTTGTTCCTCGTCTGACTTCGGAGATGCTGTCTGCCCTGAAAACCCGGCTCGAAGACGGGCCAGTTCCTGCGGTGCATGGTGTTGTCCGCTGGAGATTGTGTGATCTGTGCGCCTGGCTGCATGAAGCCTGGGGCGTGAGCTTGTCGGAAACGCGTCTGGGTCAGATCATACGTCGTGAAGGGTTTCGTCTGCTGACAGCCCGGCCACGGCACTATCGCCAGGATACAGAAGCCCAGGACATTTTTAAAAAGAGTTCCCTGGTGTCATGGCGGCGATCGGGTCCGGACATTCCGGAAAAGATATCGAAATCTGGTGGGCTGACGAAGCGCGGATCGGCCAGAAAACGAAGCTGACCCGACGGTGGGCGAAACGGGGCACCCGGCCCCGGGCCTTTGCTGACCTGCGCACCAGATCCGCGTGGATCTTCGGGGCCATCTGTCCTGAAAAGGGAACGGCCGCAGGCCTCGTGCTCCCTGTCTGCAACCTGCACGGCATGCAGCTGCATCTCACGGAGATTTCCCGAACGGTCGCATCAGGCGCTCACGCCCTCCTCATTGTGGATCAGGCGGCATGGCATACCAGTCAAAAGCTGGATGTTCCCGGCAATATCACCATTCTCCCGCTGCCTCCCCGGGCTCCTGAATTGAACCCCGTGGAAAACCTCTGGCAGTTCCTCAGAAATACATGGCTCTCAAACAGAAGCTTCAGAACCTATGACGATATCGTTGATATCGCCTGCCATGCCTGGAACCAGATCGTCGAACAACCTTGGCGCATCATGTCAATCGGACTGCGCAATTGGGCTCATAGGTTCTAGCAATCAACGGTTGGTATTACCAGGTCGCCTCTCGGCTGCATGATCCGGATCTGTACACCTTCCTCACCTCGGCAGGCGTGCGCTTCCCGGCCGGTCCCCGCCATTACGGCCTGTCCCTCGCGCTCGGCAGCGCGGAAGTGACGATGCAGGAAGAAGCCGCGCTCTACGCCATGCTGTCCGGAAAAGGCCTCTGGAGACCGCTGCGCCTGACACAGCAGGACCCGCTCACGCCCGGAAAGCCGCTCCTCAGCCCGGAAGCGGCCTTCATGGTCATGGACATCCTCAGCCATAACCCGCCGCCGCCCGAATCCGGCACGCGGATTCCGGTCGCCTGGAAAACCGGCACCTCCTGGGGCTTTCACGACGCCTGGACCACAGGGCGCTTCGGCCCCTATGTCCTCGTCGTCTGGATCGGTAATTCCAACGGAGCCGCCGGCCCCTCCTTCATCGGCGCCAGAGCCGCCGCACCGCTGTTTTTCAGGATCATCGACGCCCTGCAGGCCGAACGGATCCCCCTGCCGATACAACACGATCCGCCTCCCGCCGGACTGAGGCGCATCGATATCTGCCTCGCCAGCGGCAACCTGCCCACCCCCTGGTGCCCGCGCCGCGGGAAAACCTGGTTCATCCCCGGAAAATCACCCATCCGGGTCGATACGGTCTTCCGTCCCCTGGTCATCAGCGACCGGACAGGACTGCAGGCCTGCCCGCCCTACACCGGAAAAGCCACACATACCGAAATCTTCGAGTTCTGGCCGTCCGACCTGCAACACGTGTTCGAACAGGCCGGTATCCCCCTGCGCCACCCGCCCGGACACGAACTCTGCGATGAAAACGGCACGGCCCCGTCCGGAGAGCCGCCCGTCATCCGCTCGCCTTCTCAGGGCGCAACCTATACGCTGCGCCTGAGCGGAAAATCCCCCGATATGGTCCCCTTTTCCGCCACGACGGACGCCTCCGTGCACAGGCTCTACTGGTTCGTCAACAATGCCCTCGAAGGCAGCAGCCCGCCCGGAGGCACCTTCTGGTGGCACCCCGCAACATTCGGCAAGGCACGCATCCGCGTCGTGACGGACACGGGCCAGGAAGCCTCACGGGTCATAACCCTCACACAGGAGCCGTAGCCTCCGCCCGGAACCGCGCAACCGTCTGCTCCAGAATCTCCAGCAGCTCCTTCGCCTGCCCGTCAAAATCCGGCAGCCGGTCCTTATGCGGGTTTTCATAGGCACCAAACCGCCCGGGCGCATCCAGCAGTCCCGTCACCGCACGGCGCAGCCCCCGCAGCGTATCGTCCAGAGGAATGAGCGTGCCGTTCACCCCGTCCTCAATATCCTCGGCCTGCCCGCCCGGCGCGGTCGCAATCACCCAGACATCCCGCGCCAGAGCCTCACGCACCGTCAGCCCGTAGCTCTCCATCCACTGGGACGGGAAAACAAGCACATCAATCCCGGCAAAAAACGCATCCATCCCCGCACGGTCATAGGCCGGAGCCACCTGAACCTGCCCGCGCACCTTCCAGCCGGATATGAAAATCGAGGCAAAACCCAGGTTCAGCTTGTTATCCACCAGCGTCAGACTCCAGTCGCTCCGGTCAAGCGACTCAAAAGCCTCACGCAGGATGGAATACCCCTTCACATCCTCCGTCCCGCCGACATAGCCGAACCGCAGCGGAGCCCCCGCCGGACGCGCAGGACGCGGCGCCTCCGGCCAGTAAAACCCGTTGCGGTTCACCAGAATCTTCTCCGAAGCAATCCCGTTCGCGATGTAAAGCTGCCGGTGGGACTCACTCGGGGTCAGCAGAATCGTCGCCGCATCCAGAGCCTGACGCATCATGATCTCACGCTCGGACAAATGCCGTGCCTCAGGCACACAGCTCTGGCAGGTCCGCAGACTGATCTTCCTCTGGAAACAGTACCGCCCGTCCGCCCGCACCATGAACTGCCGGTCACACAGGAACCAGGCATCATGCAGCGTGATCGCCACCGGAATCCCCTCGGCAGCACAGCAGCGCACCAGACCAAGCCCCAGCCCCTGCAGCGCATGAATATGAACGATATCCGGACGCATCGCCCGCACCCAGTCCGCGAACTGCGCCGTATTACGCGGCACATCCAGCGCCGCCACACGATCATGATCCGGAGGCACGACACAGCCCAGAACAGGCAAACCATGCGTCTCATAACGCAGCGATGCGTTATACCGGTCCGCAAGCCCGGGCGGACGGGACGTAAAGACAGACAGCTCCGCCCCGCCTGCCACCAGACGCCAGGACATCTCCTCGGCAATCAGCGTCGCCCCGCCAAAGGAACGCGGCGCGAAATAGACATTGGCCGTCATCACCCGCAATGCCGCACCCGGAACCGGATCGTGCCCATCCCGGCAGCGCGGAAACACCGGCTCCACCTGAGCCGCACGGATCGCCTCCGGACTGTATTCCACCAGAACGTCCCGACGCGCCGCATCCCCCAGGGACCGCCGCAGATCCGCATCCCCGGCCAGGCGCAGGATAGCCTCCGCCCACTGCGCATCCCCCTCCGCAAGAAGCCCGGTCTCACCATCGCGGACAGCCTCGCGAAACTCCGCGCGCGGCGAACAGATACAGGGCACCCCGAGCACGGCGGATTCAAGAAACTTGATATTGCTCTTGGCGTCGTTGAACAGCGTCGGCTCCAGCGGCGCGATCGAGATGTCCGCCCCGGCAAGCAGCCGCATATAGGAGCGATAATCCCGCGCAGCCAGACGCTCGACCCGCCCCTCCATAAGCCCGAACTCCGGCGGGAGCGTCAGATCGCCGATGATCCGCAGCCTGAGCCTCGGTTCACGCTTCATTGCAGCCAGAATCCCTCCGGCAGCCTCCACAAAATCCCGGTCATGCGTGCGGGAACCGGAGCCGTAGACAATCGTAAGATCATCCCCCCGCACCCCGCCTGCCGCCAGACGCGCCTCATCGGCAATATGCAGCGTATCGGCATCAAGCGCATTGCGGATCACCCGGGTCTCCGCAACACCGGCCTGCCTCATGCATTCAGCCAGCGCAGGCGTAGACGCAATCGCACGCGAACAGCTCAGCATCGCGATACGGAACAGCCTTACGCCCTTGAGGAGATCATTCCGCTCCCGCGCGCCCAGAGAGGACAGATTACCGTTCTCATTATACTGAGACTCATCAAAAATGAGATCATCTACCTCCCACCAGGGAGACAGACCAAGGCGCCGCGCCTCCTCAGTCAGCCGGAGCACCGTGGGAAAGCCCGGAACCCGGTAGAAAATCACCTCCGTGCAGACCTGAAGACCGCTGAGCGCAGTCTCCTGATCCCGCCAGTCCGTAACAGCCACGTCCCAGCCCAGAGACTCCAGCTGCTCCTGCCGCTGCCAGACTCGGTATTTGGCACATTGCTGCAAAGACAGTTCCGCGATGATCAGCAGCTTCGGCGTCATCTCCCGCAGACGACCGGAAGATACGGGAGCCGTAAACACCGCCTCAGGGTCCGCACCGCCTGACCCGCCCGGACCCGTTGTCCCGGAACGACGGCGGGACGGCAGCCGCCCGCGTATGCGCTCCGCCAGCCCTCCGGCTCCCTCCTCACGCAGAATCTCGGCAGCCCGCGCCGAAACACTCCCGAATGACCGGCCTCCGGGCATCTCCCCGTGCAGCCCGCGCCACAGGATCCGCAAGATTGCCACCAGCCGCCCGGCCTTCGATCCGGTCCAGCCTGTAAGACTCTGCCGCGCAGCATGTGCATCCGCCGCAAACGCATCCGAGCGGAAACTGTGGATGCGTGCACTTGCACGATAACTATCTGCCAGCGCCTCAGTCCGCGCAAGCCGGGTTCTGAGCCGGGCAGGATCAGGAAGATCAGAAGATTCTGAAGACACTCGTTTTTTCCCGATTTTCCAGGGCAGTAAGGTTCTGTTCTCTCGCATATTCCGGGAATAAAAAAAACCGGCCCCTTTCGGGGCCGGCCTTTTCCGAAACTTCCAGAAGGAAAATATCAGGCAAAGAAGTCAGACTGGTTCAGACTGGTCACGTTCTGGAACGTGATGCGGCTGTTATCGCTCAGCTGGATGGTCGTGCTGCCACCCGTAGCCTGAGCCGTACCCAGAGCATTCTGAACCTCGTTAGCACCATAGCCATACAGGAAGACAACGTTGCCAGAAGCCGCATTGAAGTCTGTGATCGTGTAGTTGCCGCCGGCAACGCCGTCACGGAAGGCGAAAACGTTGGATGCGCCTGAACCACCCGTCAACGTGGCATCGCCTACACCGGCCGCAAGCGTATCAGACGCCGTGCCACCGATGAACACCTGACTGCCAGAGTAGAGATTCGTATTACCGAACGCAACGAGCCCATTCTGGGAATTCGCACCGTCTAGGGTCTCGTTGCCAGAGTTGGCAACAAACATCAGCGAAGCCGTCGGGTTAGTCGTCGTGCTGTTGGTAATAGCGTCTAGACCGCCCGCACCGAAGATCGTGCCGCCTGCAGCCGTGATCGTCGTCTGACCCGTGCCGTTAAGGAAGGACAGAGCACCGCCCGTGCTGATACTGCCGCCGTTCGTAAGAGCGACGGTCGCATCACCGGATGCGCTGATCGTGTCGTTCGTGCCGCCGGCAACGGTGCCAGAAGTTCCGCCCAGAGCGATCGTGCCGGTCGTGCCGCCAAGAACCGTGGAGGCACCACCAACCGTAATCCGGTTGTTGGCCGACTCGTCATGAACAAATGCACTGGAACCGATCTGAACCGTGGATTTACCACCCAGCAGGTTGACATGCTGATCGGAGGCCGTACCGACGATCGTGTCGTTGCCGGTGGAATTCACCGTAGACAGACCGTTATTCAGGATGATCGTATTTTCACCAGCACCTGCAGCAATGCTATTAGAGCCGTTACCGGCAATCACCGTATCATTGCCGTCGCCTGTCGTGACAGACCAGCCAGAAGCACCGGACTGCGTTCCACCGATGAACATATTGTCACCTGTGCCCGCAACATACGTACCACCCGAACTGCCTGCGGTAAGAACCGCACCATTGCGGGAACCACCCTCAACGCTGATCTGCTTCGCTGTGGAGCCTGCAACGTCAATGTACACAGGCTCACCAAGCGTGTTGCTTGACACGTCGCCCGGCGCACCAAAAGTAACATAACCGGTATTCCCGCTGACAACGTATGCGCCACCAGTCGTTATTACACCGTATGTGCTGGAGCTAGAGTCGGTAGGCGTATTCACACTCCGGAGAAGAGTCTGTGATGAGGCCGAACTCTGAGAAAGAACTTGCCCAGTAATCGATTTACTCGCCAGACCGGCAGCCAGAACATCACTGTACTGGGTGATCATCGTGCCGAGCGAACCCGTCGCTGCACCATCGACCGTCACGTTAATGGTACTGCCAGCGCTGGCTCCCACCACGGTTACAATTGCCATAACCAAAAATCCTCAAGAACTGAGTTCATCCAAGCGGCAGTCCGGAGCGGAACCGTCGACATACAAGATACCTTCGATCTTGTATGTCAAAATCATGTCTGCGCGCAAACAGAATCTCATCCGGAGACAGAAAAAAACACAGCCGCGCCACGCTTTATCCCGCTTTAGCTCTCGCTTCCCCGCAAAGCCGGACCTATATGAGTAATGACGTGGGATTCACAAAGAAATATTATTTAAAATCAACAGCCCGTCCATCTCCGGGATCGGGCATCCAGACGGATCACAGCTCTTGCCCTCCTCCAGTTCCTCTCTCCCCGATCCGGCAACCGCCTCCCTTCTCTCCCCCGACGTGGCAGAATTATCACAGCTTCTGAGAGAGCCCCCGTCCCTCCGCACCGATCCGGCCGCCTGCAGCGCCCTGCCCCTTCTCTCATGGATTCTCCGCCATCTGCCCCCCCGCCGGTGCCTGCTCGCAGACACCGATGAAGCTGTCGCGGAGCTGATCCGCCGGGCAGACTCGGAACTTGCCCTGGGCCTTGAAACCGGACGACCCGCGGCGGACGGCACGCTGCCGGATCATGCCGGATTCGATCTGATCGTCGCGCACGCCGCCCGCCACGCGCCGGACCGGCTGTCCGCACTGACGCAGCGCCTCGAATCCTCCGGCCTTCTGCTGCTGATCGCCGGCTCACAGGGGACAAGAGATGTATCTCTTCCTGAGGACATCATCTCCCTGCCTTTCCCCGGAGACCCCGGGCCGGCCCTCTTCGCCAGACTCCCCCTTTCTCCGGCCACGGCTCTGCTGGCGGGACACCCTCCCGGAGACCGGGAAACCGGAATCCGCCTCCGCACGCGCTTTGCCGCTGCCGGGGAACGCTGGGCTCTCGAAGCCAGACTGCATCAGGAACGGGAGCACCTGGGCAAAGCGGAAGCCCGTCTGATCGAAACCCGCCGCGAACTCTCCTCATGCTCCAGTCAGCTGCTGCGCGCAGACGAGGCAGCACGAAGGGCAGAATCAGACGCAGATATCCTCCGCAGCAAAATCGCGGAACTGAACGGCGAGAAAACAGCCCTTGAAGCAGACAGGGCCGCCGCAGGAACACGCATTGCGGAACTGAACGAATGGACGGCCCGGGCCACGGCCGTCATGAGCCGGCAGAGCGCGACGCTGGAACGATTCAGTGCGGAAATCCGGACCCGGGATGAGGCCCTGACAGCGCTTCGCGACTTCCTCTCGGCCCCCGGGAGCATGTTCCGCCGTATCGCGCGTGCCGCGCTGCGGCCCGGCCTCGCCCCGTTCGTGCCGGACCTGCCCCCTGCGCCCGACACTCCCGAACCCTGCCCGCCGCCGCCCTGCCTCCTGCCACAGCCTCCCGCTCCTGCCATCGAGCCCCCCCGGCAGCCCGCACTGCTCCCGGACGCCTTCCTCCGGCGAAACGTGCTGTTCGTCTCCGGAGAGCCGACAACCCCCGGCACGATCTACCGCTGCACCCGCAATGCCGCCGCCTGCGCGATGGCCGGACATGAAACCCGGACCCGCGACTGCGCCGCCGTCAGCCCCGATGATCTGAAATGGGCGGATGTCGTCATCCTCTGGCGCGTCGAATACAGCGAACACGTCCATATCCTCACCTCCCTGGCCCGGGAATACGGCGCGAAAATCGTCTTCGATACGGATGACCTCGTCTTCCTCCCCGCGCTGGCCAGCGTCGCGATCATCGACGGTATCCGCACCATCGGCGCAACGGAGGAAGGCACCCATCGCATGTTCTCCAACATGCGCAGAACCCTCGACGCCTCCGATGCCTGCACCGCCTCCACGGACGTCCTCGCAACACATATGAGGCGTATCCGGCAGCTTGCCTGGACGCTGCCAAACATCTTCGACCAGGAAACGCTCCGCCGCAGCAGACGCGCCTTCCGCCTGCACGAAAAGACCGGCAGGGACGGACTGCTCCGCATCGGCTATACCTCCGGCACCCGGACGCATCAGAGAGATTTCGGACTGGTCTGCGGCGTCCTCGCCCGGCTGATGCGCGCCAGACCCGAACTTCGCCTGGTGCTGTTCCGGGAAAAGGCAAACCGGCAGCCGATCCTGCTGATGGACGAATTCCCCGAACTGGCCCTCGTGCAGAACCAGATCGAATGGCGCGATGTCGTGCAGCTCCCGGATCTGCCGGATGAATTCGCACACTTCGACATCTCCATCGCCCCGCTGGAATCGGACAACGTCTTCTGCGAGGCCAAAAGCGAGATCAAATACATGGAAGCCGCCCTCGCAGGCGTTCCCTCCGTAGTCTCCCCGACAGCCCCCTACCGTGCAGCCATCGAAAACGGCGTGACCGGCTTCCTCGCGCAGAGCGAAGCGGAATGGGAAGACGCCCTGACCCGGCTTCTGGATGATCCGGACCTGCGCGCACGTATGGCCCGCAACGCATACCACGACGTCCTGTGGCGCTTCGGCCCCTGGCGTCAGGCCCGCACCTTCGGCACCGTCATCGCCGGACTGGGCGGCGGAGAGGAAGCCACCCGCGCCGCGGAACTCCAGCTTCTGCGCGCCGCGCATCCGCTCCGCCCCCTGCCCGTCATCCCGGACTCGGAAACGCTCTTCCATCACGACGCCCTGGGCGAGGCCGAGGTCACGATCCTCATCACCTGCTACAACTACGCAGAGCACATCACGGAGGCGCTCGACTCCGCCCGGGCACAGACCCTGGAACAGCTCGATCTGATCGTGGTGGATGACGGCTCCTCAGACGACTCCGTCGCGCTGATCCTCTCCTGGGCAAAGCACCACGCCAGCCGCTTCAACCGCCTGCTGGTCCTGCGTTCCGTCACGAATGCCGGGCTCGGCGGCGCCCGCAATATCGGCGTGTCCGCCAGCCGGACGCCATATTTCCTCTCGCTTGATGCCGATAACCGCCTGCTGCCCGATGCCTGCACCGCCCTGCTGAGCGCCGCCGGTCCCATGACCGCCTATGTCTGGCCATTGCTAAGGCAGTTCGGACCGGGCGGACATCACGCCGTCATGGGCGACGCCCCGGAGCAGCCCCTGCGCCTGCAGGACGGGAACTATATCGATGCAATGGCGCTCGTCGCCGTCTGGGCCTGGGCAGCCTGCGGCGGATATTACGTCAGCCGGGACGCCATGGGCTGGGAGGATTACGACCTCTGGGCAGGCTGCACCGAACTCGGCCTGCACGGCGCGCATCTGCCGGAAATCGTTGCGGAATACCGCGTACACGGCAGTTCCATGACCAACAGCGTCACGGAGAAAATCCGGCACAAGGCCCGGGTCGTGGATCACATCCTCGCACGCCATCCCTGGCTGGACGTGCATCCCGAAGCCTCGGCCCGCAGCTGAAAACCGGACCGCCGCAGGGCATCACAACCCCGCGGCGCGGAAAAAACAGTCAGGCCGCCGCCGTCTTCAGCGCGGAGCCGCCCGGACGCTTACCGAACAGACCCAGCACGAACACCAGTGCCTTCGCGATGGCCGGCGTGGTGGTCGGACGGACCAGCCGTTCGTCATACCCGGAAAAGCGGCGCTCATCCTCACTCAGACACAGCTGCAGGAAATCCGGCAGGGACAGGTCATCCGCGCTCATATCCTTCGCGCCGCTGACCGTAAAATTATTGTCCTGGGTATGCTCAACCCCGTCAGCATCGACAGACCGGGCAAGACCGATCCGCTCCCAGGCAAGGAAAGCCCAGACAGCCACGACCTTCGCCTCAAACCACGGGCGACGCCACAGCGGCATCGTCGCGCGATACCAGGCCAGCCAGTTCGCAAACAGCAGGATATGGCGGCATTCCTCCTGCATCACGGGCTCGAACGTCTCGATCAGCTCAGGCGGAAAGAAACCGGAATCCTCAGCCACCCGGAACAGGCCGAACGCGAAGAAACTGTCCACACATTCGGAAAATCCGGTCACCAGATAGGCCCACTCGACATCATCCGGCTCGATATAGGGCGGCTCCGGAGCCATCTCGATGCCATAGGCCTCGACAAGGCGCGACAGAACCTCCTTATGGCGATTCTCTTCCCAGGCATTGCGGGAAATCGCATCCTTCATGTCCGGATCGTCAATCACACGGGCATACGCAGCCATACGCAGCCGGGCCTTGCCCTCCGTCTGCACCGCAATATCCCAGATCGGAAGGGACGTGATGCGCCTGAGCGTCTGCGGATCAAGCTCCGGCCAGTCAATCACGGACGGCTTATAAGGATTGAAGGTCTCGCGGAACATATCCGCCACCGCCTTCTTGTGCTCCGGGGAACCCGGGCGCAGCGGACCGGGGATGGAGGAACTCCAGTGGCGGGCACGCCGGTCTGCCTCAGCCACATCCTCCGGCGTCATCGGCTTCGGAAGATCGTCAATATTGTCAGGAAGCCTGGAATAGATATCGCTCAGTGCCGTCATGACCCGTCTCACCTCTTTCTGCGCAGGGCGCGCAGTCCGTAAACGGATCGGGCCACACACCTCAGATTCAGCACGCGGACGGGGCACGCCTCCGATCCGGAAGCCACCCCCGCCCCACGGCCGGATTAGCTGACTTCGGACAGGCTCGAAATGATCCTGGTCACAAGCCCGTAGGAAATCGCCTCCTCACCGGACATCCAGTGATTGCGGTCCGTGTCCTTGCAGATCTTCTCATAGGTCTGCCCGGTCTCACGCGCGAACAGACGGTTCAGACGCTCACGCATCTTCAGGATCTCACGCGCCTCGATATCAATATCCGTCGCCGGACCACGCACGCCGCCCATCGGCTGATGCAGCAGGAAACGCGTGTTGGGCAGACAGAAACGACGGTCCTTATGACCCGCCGCAAAAATCAGCGCGCCCGCAGATGCGACCCAGCCCGTCCCGATCACGTTCACGGGCGCGATGCCGTCAACAAAACGGATCATGTCATGAATCGTATCGCCGCTCTCGACATGACCGCCAGGCGAATTGACATACACGTTGATCGGCTTGTCAGACGTCCCAGCCAGAGCCAGAAGACGGCCCGTCACATCACGGGCGATCTTGTCGTTGATCCCGCCGAAAATCAGAACGGAACGCTGGTCAAACAGACGCTTCTCCAGCTCGCTGACCGGAGAGGAAAGCGTCTTGTTCTCATCGGCTTCCTTCCCGTCGGGAGCATCCTCGGGGGCCGGAATGTCGGGGTTGTCGTCATCCATCCTGATCATGCCCGTCATCCGGGTAACTCCTGTTTCATATCGAACCGTCATCTGTCTATCCTGCTCCGCCCCGACCGCAAAGCCCCCGGTTCCGTCAGGACACACCTGCCGGAACCGGAAGGCACCTGCCCCCCCCGGGGCAGACTGCAGGCATTTATATAGTGCGACCGGCACGAATTTCACGTCCGGGAATTTCACTCGGCACGCAGATGGTCTAGACAGGGCGGATAATGAGACCGCACCCGTCGTCCTCCCGCGCCCGCAGGCCCGCACATCATCCCGCCCTCCTGTCCGGCGGGGCGATGATCTGCCTCAGCCTCCTCGGAGGATGTCAGCACCGGGACCCGGCACAGCTGGCCATGGACACGTTCCATCAGGCCGAGGGCGGACTGGTCGCGCAGCAGCGCCTGCCGCCGCCGGGACAGAACCAGCCCTATCCCAAAATCGGTCTCACCCCGTCGACACGGCCCGTCCTGCCCTCACAGGAGCTGCGTGACTCCATCACGAACCACCTCGTGACGGCCCGGAACTACACCCATCGCGTGGAAGCGCAGAACGGCTCGCTCGTGCCGGACTTCCCGCCGCCGCCGCCCGGACAGCCCGCCGCGCAGAAACCTAGCTCCGGCACGGCTCCTCCGGCCGCAGGCACACCCGCGACAGGCACCCCGCCCGTCATGTCCGCAATGCTGAATGCCGCAGGGCAGGATCCGACCCCTCCGGCTGCACAGACCTCTGCCGCAGGCCAGACACCGGCTCCGCAGGCTCCGGCTTCTGCACCGGCACCAAAGCCCGCCGCCACACAGACCCGTGCCGCCCCTGCCGGAACCCGTAAGGTCACGACCGAACAGGACGAGCCGGAACTGCAGATCCCGGACCTCTCCACCGGAATCGCAAAGCGCGAAACCACGACCACGGGCGCCCTGCCGGAAATCCCCGCAGGACCGCCGCCCGCACCCGTCGTGCCCGGTATGATCATCCCGGCAGACAACGCCGTTCCGGACCCGGTCCGCCCGGCCTATGATCTGTCTGCAAAGGACGGCACCCGGTTCCACTTCATGGCCGGTTCAGACCAGCTCGCACCCGGCCAGGACAACATCCTGACCAAGGTCGTGAACTCCCGCAGAAACGCAACGCTGTTCGTCTTCGGAAGCGGTGGTGCCGTCACGATGAGCGCAGCCGATCAGGCACGCGCGATCGAACTGGCCCTGCTGCGGGCCAGAACCCTGGCGGACGCCCTGATCCGCCGCGGCGTCCCGCCGCAATCCGTAAAGATCAGAGCGGAATCCTTCGGCTCCGGCGCACGGGTCAGCACGCGCGGCTGATCCCCGTCCGCCCTCCGGATACAGAAAAAGGGAGGCCAGGCATCCCCTCATCCGCAACCGGTCCCGGACAGAGGCCGCAGCCCCTGCCCATATCCGTCAGAGTATCTCAGGCCAGCGTATAGCGGCCGGAAACCTCGGCAATACGGCGGCCGAACTCCACGGCGGTCTTCAGACCACCTTCAGGAATCTCGTCCACACTCGCATCAGACGGAGACTGCACCAGCAGACCCACAGACCCGCCCAGCTGGTTCACATCAGCAGAGGTAGCAGCCTTCGTGTTGCTCGGCAGCATTCCGAGGCTGATCCACACACCGCCATGCTGAGAGGCCAGAATCTGAAGGGACTCAATCGTCAGGGTCTTGTCACCGACCGGACTGGCGCTGTTGCTGAATCCCGCGAACAGCTTGTTCTGCCATCCGCGCGTATACCAGATTTTCGAAGTCGCCTCGGCAAATTTACGAAACTGCCAGGACGAGTTCCCCATATAGGTCGGTGAACCGAACACGATGGTCTTCGCCGCGTTGAGCGTATCCCATCCCTCGGCGGAAATCTCTCCCTGCGCGTCGATCTCGATCAGCGCCGCTCCGGCACCCTCCGCAACCAGACCGGCGATTCGCTTCGTGTGGCCGTAGCCGGAGTGGTAGACAACAGCAATTCCAGACATCAGATCTCTCCTTTATGAATAAATATCAGGATCAGGCCTGCTTCTCGAATGCACCGGCAATCTTCAGCTCCACCTCGTCACCGATCAGGGGCACATAGGTCTTCACGCCGAATTCGCTGCGTCTGATCGTCATGCTGCCCTCAAAACCGATCGTATAGGCCTTGTTCATCGGATTGGTGCCTGCACCGATGAAATGTGCCTTCAGTGTCGCAGGCTTCGTCACGCCATGCAGGGTCAGATTGCCCTCAATCACAGCGTCTCCAGCAGCACCCGGAACGACATGCGTGGATACGAACTTCGCCTCGGGATATTTCGCGGCATCCAGCCAGTCCTTGTCCTTCAGCTCACCCGTCAGCCTGTCGCTGGTGGTCTGCACGCTGGACACCGGAATCGTAACCGAAAGCTTCGCCGAAGCCGGTGCGGACGGGCTGAACACCAGAGATCCGGATGCCTGAGAGAACAGACCGGTGTAATTCGTAAAGCCCATGTGCAGGACACTGAAAACCACCTGCGTATGACCCGGCTCGGCCTTGTAGGTGCCGGCCTGCACATCGACAGGAACCGGAGCCGCCATCGCCGTGCCGGACAGGAAAGCTGCGGACAGAGCCGCAAGAACCGTTTTTTTCATCGTCTGTCTTCCTTGTTTTACCAGTATGCGGGAAAAACGGCCGGTCTCATCCGAAGCGGATACCGGACATCGCCTTTCCCAGAACCTCTTCGCTGTAGTCCCGGACACCCAGGTCCTGACCCGCAGCTCCGGCCGCCACCATCAGCGGCAGAAGATGCTCCTCACGCGGATGACACAGCCGCGCCGCAGGAGCTTCTTCCCAGTGCCGCAGCTTCTCATCCCGCACGGCGGGAGAAGCCTCGGCCGCTCCGGCCAGCCAGTCATCAAACTGCTGTGCCGCCTCCGTCACGCGCTGATCCTGAGACCAGAACAGACGCAGGTTATGAAAATTCATCCCGGTCGTGACGATCAGGATATTCTCGTCCCTCAGCGATTCCAGCGCCTGCCCGATCCTCAGATGCTCCCCCGGAGACAGGTTTTCCTGCAGGGACAGTTCCACAACAGGAATATCCGCCTCAGGAAACGCTACCAGAAACGGCACGAACACGCCGTGGTCCAGTCCGCGCTCCGCATCCTCCGCACTGCTGATCCCGGCCGCATCCAAAAGCCCGCGCACCCGCGCCGCCAGCGCGGGCGAGCCGGGCGCGGGATATTTCAGATGATAGGTGTGCTCGGGAAAGCCATAATAATCGAACAGAAGGGACGGAACCGGAGAGGTCGTGACCGTCGGCACCTTCGTTTCCCAGTGCCCGGAGACCACCACAATACCCGCAGGACGCTGCGGAAGACCCGGCGCGATGCTCCGCAGATAATCCGCCATCCCGTCCCACTCCGGCTGGTCCATGAAAAAGCATGGACCACCCCCGTGCGGCAGAAACAGAACCGGCTGGCGCGTGCCTGCTGTCTGAGTTTCCATGTCCTCACCTCCTGATCGGGCAGGCGCACCGGTCGGTCCGCTGCCTGTGTCTGAACGGAAGATGATCCCGTATCATCTGTATGATAATATGCTCATACAGGAATTCATATCCAACCATGAGTGTGAGATGCCGGATAAACTGACAGGCATGCAGGTCTTCGTCCGCGTGGCAGCCCTGGGCAGCTTTGCCGCAGCCGGACGCGAGGCCGGACTGTCCCAGACAATGGTGACACGCCATATCGCCGCGCTAGAGGACCAGCTCGGCACGGCTCTGTTCCATCGCAGCACAAGGCGGCTTTCCCTGACGGAAGCCGGACGGATTTTTCTCGAAGGCTGCCAGAAGATACTCAGCGATCTGGACGAGGTGGAACAGAATGTCAGCGCCCAGCGCCTGGAACCGCGCGGCCATCTGCGCCTCAACGCTCCCGTCTCCTTCGCCATAAGACATGTCGCACCGCTTCTGCCCGAGTTCTCGCGACTCTGGCCCCATGTGCAGGTGGAACTCGGACTGAACGACCGGATCGTGGATCTGATCGATGAAGGCTGGGATCTGACACTGCGCATCCGGCAGCAGATGCCAGCCAGCACGCTGCGCACCCGCACGCTGGCCGGAATCCGCTTCGTCCTCTGCGCGGCCCCCTCCTACCTCGCACGCTGCGGCACTCCGCATCGTATCGATGACCTGAGCCGTCATAACTGCCTGGGCTATACGCTCAGCACCTCTCTTGGTCCCAGCCTGTGGAGCTTCGGAGGACGATCGCGCCCGTCCGTACCCGTCTCCTGCACCCTGCTCGCTAATAACGGGGACTTACTGCGTGAAGCCGCAATCGCAGGCATGGGGATTATCTATCAGCCGGTCTTTATGGTGGATGAGGAACTCCGCCGCGGCACGCTGCAGGAGCTTACACTCGATCATCCGCTGATCGACCCGCTCCTGCTCTCGGCAGTGCGCCCCGCATCCTCGTCCATGCCGCTGAAGGTCCGGGTGATGATCGATTTTCTGGCCGGAAAATTCTCGCCCGTCCCCCCTTGGGAACAGAACCTTCCGACCCCGCCGCTCAGGTCAGATGAGCCGGACGCCGGAGACTGAACACAGCCGGAATATCCCAGCTTTCCCGCACGACACGGATTACGCTGAATCCCTCGGACAGATAAAGCGGAAGCGCCCGCGGATGATCAGCCGTGCAGGTATTGACCGTCACCCGCTCTGCCCCCAGAGACCACGCCTCATCAATTGCGGTGCGGAGAAACTGCCGCCCTGCGCCACGGCCAAGGGCACCGGGCAGCAGCCCGAAATAGGCAATATTGACACTGCGCCGGGCATGAATCTGATCGAGTTCATAAAATCCGCGCACAGCCGCTCCCTCCCGCAGAAGGGTGATATGCGTCGTCGGCCTCTCCAGAATACGGGACAGGTCATGATCCGGCAGAACAAGCCGCATCCACCAGCACCACTCCCGCCCGACACCTGTGTAAAGCGTCCGATATTCCTCAAGGCCAAGCCGCACATCATGCTCTGTCCGCAGACCCGGCGGCATGATCGCCCGCTCCCGGACCGGCGGGGCCGTCATCTCCAGGAACGTGACATCCACCTCAAGATGCGTCAGCGGAGTCTCTGCGGACATAGCCGTAGACGTTATCAGTTGTCGTCCAGGAAGGACCGCAGCTTGCGGCTGCGGCTCGGATGCTTGAGCTTGCGCAGCGCCTTCGCCTCGATCTGACGAATACGCTCACGAGTCACGTTGAACTGCTGACCAACCTCCTCCAGCGTATGATCAGTGTTCATACCGATACCAAAGCGCATGCGCAGGACACGCTCCTCACGCGGCGTGAGAGAGGCCAGAACCCGCGTCGTCGCCTCACGCAGATTGGTCTGAATGGCCGCATCAAGAGGAATGACCGCCGTCTTGTCCTCAATAAAGTCGCCCAGATGACTGTCTTCCTCGTCACCTATCGGCGTCTCGAGCGAGATCGGCTCCTTGGCAATCTTGAGAACCTTGCGGACCTTCTCCAGCGGCATCCCCAGCTTCTCAGCCAGCTCCTCCGGTGCAGGCTCACGCCCGATCTCATGCAGCATCTGCCGGGAGGTGCGGACAAGCTTGTTGATCGTCTCGATCATATGCACCGGAATACGGATTGTGCGCGCCTGATCCGCAATGGAACGCGTGATCGCCTGCCGTATCCACCAGGTCGCATAGGTCGAGAACTTATAACCGCGACGGTATTCGAATTTATCGACCGCCTTCATCAGGCCGATATTGCCTTCCTGAATCAGATCAAGGAACTGAAGGCCGCGATTGGTATATTTTTTCGCAATCGAGATCACGAGACGCAGATTGGCCTCGATCATCTCCTTCTTCGCGCGCGCGGCATCCCGCTCGCCACGGGCAACCGTCGCATAGACGCGGCGGAACTCACCCACGGACAGCCCCGTCCGATGCGCGAGATCCGCAACCTGACTGCGCAGCGTCTCGACATCCGTGCCGTGTCTGGCAACGAAGTTCTTCCAGGACTTCCCGGGCAGCGCAGACACCGTGCCGACCCAGCCCGGATCGAGCTCGTTGCCACGATATTTCAGCAGGAAGTCATCACGCGAGACCCGGCAGCTTTCCGCCAGCCGCAGCATCCGTCCCTCGAGCACGTTCAGCCCGCGGAACATCTCCTTAAGCTGAAGAACAAGCTCCTCAATACGGTTGTTATGCAGATGAATCTGCTCAACCTTCGTCACCAGCTCACGCCGCAGCTTCAGATAGGCATCCTCGGTCTTCTCTGAATTTTCCTCGCCGCTGGTCAGCGCACCGATGCGCTTCTCCTGCAGACGACGCAGCTTCGTATAAAGCGGCTCGATCTCATCAAGCAGCTCAAAGATTTCCGGCTTGAGCTTCTCCTCAAGAGCAGAAAGGGAAAGGCCGCTGCCCTCCTCCTCCATCTCGCCGTCTTCTGACTCCTCCGTCTCATCAGCCTCGGACTCTCCGCCCTCAGCCTCGTCAACCGGAACATCTCCATTCGCACCGGACTGCATCGCCTCAAGGTCAACGATGTCGCGCAAAAGCATGTCGCCAGCCTTGAGACGCTCATGCCAGGCCACGATCGCATGGAACGTCAGGGGACTCTCGCACAGGCCGCCGATCATCTCGTTCCGGCCGGCCTCGATGCGCTTGGCAATCGCTATCTCGCCCTCGCGGGAGAGCAGTTCAACCGCACCCATCTCACGCAGATACATGCGGACGGGATCGTCGGTCCGGCCGATATTCTCGCTGACATTCCCCGAAGGGCTGCCCTCGCTGCTTTCGGCCTCCGCTTCCTCTTCTTCCTCGCTGCCGGACTCCCCGTCCTTCTCGGCGTTCTCGGAGTCCTCGTTCTCCTCGCTCTCAACCACCTGAATGCCCATCTCGGACAGGACAGCCATCACGTCCTCGATCTGCTCGGAGGACATCTGATCCTGAGGCAGCACCGCATTCAGCTCGTCAAAAGTGATGTAGCCGCGCTCACGGCCCTTCGCAATCAGCCTTTTGACAGCCGCGGACTGCGTGTCCAGAAGGCTGGAATCGCCATCCGTATCAGCAGTGGCAGCAGCGGAACCGGTAGCGGTTTTGGTTGCCATATCGAGCACAGTCTCCCCGCCATGAGCCGCCGTTGTCACAACGCACCCATCGGCAAATACGATCAGATAAAGAAAGAGGCAGCGTGGAGGTGGTCCATCCCACCTCCTGAGTCAAGCCCCTGTTACTTTTCTGCAACAGTCAGCAAAAGTTACAGGCCGCTGTCGGCGCGCCTCAGGCGCTCCGCAGCCTCCAGCCTCGGGCTCAGTCTCTGCCAGGCTTCCGCATCAGGCGGATTCGTTACCATCAGCAACGTCTCCTTCTCAACTTCCTCCAGAAAAACCCGTCTGTTCAGCATTCCGAAAAAATGCCACCACCGGGCTTCCGCAGAGGACCACAGAGGATCATCGTCAGACCCGGAGACCCCGGCCTGCCGCAGAAGAGCCGCACGGAGCACGTCTCCCGCCTGCATGTCCAGTCCGGCCTCTGCCAGTTTCTCCATCAGAACCCGCGCCGCATCATCGGGACGCAAACCCTGCGAAGCCCCTGAGAGACCATCTGCCGCAAAGTCCAGAACAGCCTCTCTCAGTTCTGACAGGTCGTCAGGAAGCTCCATCTGACACCATGCGTCCTCAACGGCAGACAGAATGGAAGGTTCCTGAAGGATCAGAGCCATCAGAACTGTCTGGCGACTCCGCTGCACATCCGTAACAACCTCTCTGTGTTCCGTCGGCCGGACGCCCGGACGCCCCCCGTCAGATGATCGCCATCCCGCACTCCCGGACGACCGGCCGGATCTGCGGAACGTGGCATAAAACCTGTCCAGCAGCGTGGAGCGGTATTCGGACGCCAGCGTCCTGTCCGCAATCGTCGCCGCCGCTGCCGTGAGCCTCTCCCTCAGCGCCGCACGCGCCTCCGGACCGGCATCGGGAGGCGTCCCTCCGGCCAGCAGATCGAACAGGATATCGGACAGAGGACGTGCCTGACTCAGAAGGGAAGCCATCGCCGGGGTGCCGCCGCTGCCGCGCAGCAGACTGTCCGGATCCTCTCCCTCCGGAAGCAGACACAGACGCAGCGTGCGCTCCTTGGAAATCAGCGGCAGCGCCGTCTCCGTCGCCCGCACGGCCGCCCTGCGTCCCGCCGCATCCCCGTCCAGGCACAGGACCGGCGCAGCCGCACTCTGCCACAGCATCTCAAGCTGCTCCGCCGTCAGCGCCGTACCCAGCGGCGCAACCGCCCCGCGAAAGCCCGCCTGATGCAGGGCAATCACGTCCATATATCCTTCCGCAACAATCAGATCAGGCGGCACCTCATCCCGGGATGTCCGCGGCGCCCGCAACGCAGCACGGGCACGATCCAGCCCGAACAGAAGCCGTCTCTTGGAAAACAGCCCCGTCTCCGGACCATTGAGATATTTCGGCTGACCATCCCCCATCGTCCGCCCGCCAAATGACACGATGGACCCGCGCCGGTCCCGGATCGGAAACGTCACACGCGCCCAGAACAGCTCTCCCTTCGGATGCCCGTGCTCATCAACACGCATAAGCCCGGCCTCAGCCATCATCTCCGGGGAAATCCCCTCCCGGCCAAGCATCTCCGTCAGAACCCCACGCCCCTCCGGTGCCCAGCCGAGACCGAAATCCGAAACGGTCCCGTCCGTAAGTCCCCGCCTCCGGAGATAGGCCAGCGCCTCACGTCCCGCAGGCTCCCGCAGACTGCGGACAAAAATCTGCTGCGCCGCCTCCAGCACATCCTCAAGACCACGCTTTCTGGCCACTGCCGCACGGTCTTCCTGCGTCGGCCGGGGCACATCCATCCCCGCCTCGGACGCAAGCTGCCCGACAGCCTCCGGAAAGCTCCGGCCATCCATCTGCATCACGAAGCTTATGGCATCCCCGTGCACCCCGCAGCCGAAACAGTGGAAGTGATCATCATACACGTAAAAAGAGGGAGTCTTCTCGCCATGAAAGGGGCAGCATCCCTTCCAGTTCCGCCCCGACCGCGCCAGCTTGACCCGCCGCCCGATCAGCGGAGCGAGCGGAACCCGCGCACGCAGTTCATCAAGAAAGGCAGAATCGATGGCCATGATGCCGGGACATTATCTCACGAAGCGCAGGAGGAAAGAAAAACCTGTCCCGCCGGTGTACGGGAAGGAAACATACACCCGAAAAATATGCCACATGAACAGCCCATCAGACATGTGATCAGCAGCACAAAATGTCATGACGCCGACGCTTCCGCCCGAGCAGGAAAAAACGCAGGCACAGTGATTCGGCGCGCATAACAGCCGACAGGCACGAAAAAGCAGCAGCCCTTTATCGTCAGAAAAATATATGACGCGGATCCACCTCTGCACTCCCTTTCAGCACCCTGTTCCGGATTTGTGACCCCGCAAGAGATCCGCCCCCTGTCGGGTAATGGCCGGACACTACCCCCTCCTAAAAATAACTTTTAATTATAGTGAATAATTAATTTAACAAATTTATCTGATTTTTTTATTGACCGATTTGTACGAATCAATGATGGTTTAATTACCCAACAACGATGGTAAAAAGTTATTATGACTCTCCCGCACCATGCCCCGGCGCCTGACAGTCTCGACGGAATATTTCTCGGCCATATCAACGATATTGCCCGTGGAACTGTAGAGCGCGAACACAACCGGACCCTGGCCCGCGATGCGGTTTCAGCCTTGGCCCGTGCGGGATTCGGACGTCTCCGTCTTTCTCAGGAAAAAGGCGGATCAGGAGCATCACTCCCTCAGAGCTTTCGTCTCCTGCGTAAACTTGCAGCTGCAGACTCAAATATTCCACAGATTTTCCGCGCCCATTTCGCATTCGTGGAAACACTGCGCGCCGGTCTGCCGCATGAGGAGCGCTGGCTGCAGCTGATCAGAAGCAACGCCATATTCGGTGCGGCCATGGCCGAGCGTTCAGACGAAACATCCGTAACGACCGCCGTGACCACATCGCCTGACGGGCTGCGTCTTAACGGCACCAAATACTATTCCACCGGCACATTATATGCGGACTGGATCATCGTATGGGCCTCTCAGGGTGATGAACGCGTCCGCGTGCTGGTGCCCGCCGACGCACCCGGTGTCACGCGCATTGATGACTGGGACGGATTCGGTCAGCGCCTGACCGGCAGCGGAACAACCGTTTTCGACAATGTTCCTGTCTCATCCGAGCAGATTATCGACCGGTCTCCGCCCGGAGAGACTCCTGTTCAGGCGTTTCTCGCCGCCTATTACCAGCAGTTTCACAACACGACACTCGCCGGTATCGCAGAAGCCGCACTGCGCGATGCGGTTGACTTCGTGCGCCCCCGCACCCGCGTTTTCGGCGTACCGGGAAAGGTCGTGCAGCGGGATGATCCCGTCGTGCAGGGCGTGATCGGACGACTCTCCGCCCTCGCCTTCTCCGCGGCAGCACTGGCCGATCGCGGCGCAGAGGCGCTGGCATCGGTCGAGCCGCTCTGGCTTTCAGGCCACAAGGACGATGATCGTATTGAGGCCGCCCAGGAGGACATCTTCAGGGCACAGCAGATCATCGCCCAGCAGACCCTTGAAGCCACAACCCTACTCTTTGAGGTGGGAGGCGCCTCCGCCACCTCGGAAGCGCGGCGGTTTGACCGGCACTGGCGCAATGCACGTACGCTGGCCTCCCATAACCCGGCAGCACAGCGTCAGCGGGAACTGGGCGATCTCGAACTGAATGGCACAAGGCTCTGGACGCCCTATCGGGATGCTCAGAAGCGCGTGAACCAGTCCCGTAAGACCGGAGAGGACACATGACCGCCTCCCGCAAGACGCTGCACGTCAATCTCTTCGAGATGGCCTGCGTCAGCCACATCGTCCACGGCATGTGGCGGGCACCTGGTAATAACCGGCACCGCTTCGGAGAGATGGCGTTCTGGCTAGATATCGCGCGCCGTGCGGAAAGTGCAGGTGTGGACGCGATCTTTCTGGCTGACGTCGTGGGCGTTTATGATCGCTTCGGTGGTGTGGAAGCCGCCCTGCGCCTCGGCCTTCAGATTCCCAACCTGGACCCGCTGTCCATCGTCCCCGCAATGGCCGCAGTGACCGAACACCTCGGGTTCGCCACGACATTTTCCACGACCTACGAACCCCCTTTCGCTTTTGCCCGGCGCATGAGCACGCTTGATCTGCTGACCGGCGGACGGACAGGCTGGAACATCGTCACATCCTATCTGCCCAACGCCGCACGCAACTTCGGCCTCAATGATGAGGTCCCGCACGACGACCGCTATACGCGTGCTGACGAATATCTCGAGGTACTCTATAAACTCTGGGAAGGAAGCTGGGAGAGCGATGCCATCGTCGCCGACAGGGAGGCGGATATCTTCTCCGATCCGGCACGTGTCCACCGCATTCATCACGCCGGACCCCATTTCCGCGTCGAAGGCCCGCATCTCGTGCAGCCGACGCCCCAGCGCACGCCGGTTCTGTTTCAGGCCACAGGCTCGTCCCGCGGCCTTCAGACGGCCGCACGCCATGCAGAGGCCATCTTCATCGGCGGCCGCACGCGTGATGAGGTCTGCGCCAATATTGCCAGCACCCGTGCCGCAGCGGCCCGGCAGGGGCGCGATCCGTCAGATCTGAAATTCTATGTCATGGCCGGTCTGATTGCAGGACGGACGGAAGAAGAGGCACGCAGCAAGCTGGCCCGGTACCGCACGTTCTACAGCGTCGAAGGCGCGCTGGTTCATGCACAGGCCGAGCTTGATCTGCGCGCCTATGACCGCTCCATGACGATCGCTCAGGCGCTGGAACAGTCCGGCAGTCCCTTCGGCAATATGGGCCGCCGTTTCGGAACGGAACAGACGATCGGAAACGCCATAGATCAGATAAGCACCTTTGATGAAGGACGCTTTTTCGTCGTCGGAACTCCCGAACAGATTGCAGACGCCGTGGAATCCTGGCTCGACGAGGACGGAATCGATGGCATCAACATGCGTCAGTATCATACCTTTGAAACACTGGATGATTACGCAGAGCTGATCGCCCCCGAACTGCGCCGGCGCGGTCGCCTGCCCGACCCTCCGCGTGCGGGAGAGACACTGCGGCACCGGCTGTTCGGACATGATCTTCTGCCGGAAACACATCCTGCCGCAGCCTGCCGCCCCGCAGCTCTCCGCCGCAGCACCCATGGCACAGACCTGCACACCCCCTCCAGAGCACCAGAGAATGCATCATGAGTACGCCTGACAAGATCAACGTTCTGTGGTTCCTCCCGACACACGGTGACAGCCGCTATCTGGGAACCACCGAGGGCGGACGCGCTGTCGATCTGCCTTATCTTCAGCAGATTGCCCAGGCCGCCGACAGCCTCGGCTATTACGGCGTCCTGCTGCCGACGGGCCGCAGCTGTGAGGATTCCTGGGTCGTCGCCTCATCACTCATCACATCCACATCCCGCCTGAAATTTCTGGTCGCCGTCCGTCCGGGCCTTCAGTCACCGACTCTTGCCGCACGTATGACATCCACGCTCGACCGCCTGTCGGGCGGACGTCTGCTGATCAATGTCGTGACAGGCGGTGATCCGCGCGAGAACGGCGGTGACGGCCTGTTCCTGGATCACAGGACACGATACGAGATCACCGACGAATTTCTTGATATCTACTCCAGACTGCTGCGCGGAGAGACGGTGGAGCATAAGGGGCCGCATTTCCGGATTGAAGACGGCCGCCTGCTCTTTCCGCCTTATCAGAAAAACGGACCGCCGCTGTATTTCGGCGGCTCATCCGATGAAGGGATTCAGGTTGCGGCCAGACGGATCGACAAATACCTCACATGGGGTGAACCGCCCGCACAGGTGCGCGAGAAAATCGCCCGCATGCGCGATGCCGCCGCCAAGGAAGGGCGGGAGGTCAGCTTCGGTATCCGCTTCCACGTCATTGCACGCGAAACCACGGCCGAAGCATGGGCCGCCGCAGATCGCCTGATCTCCCGGCTGGATGACGCCACCATAGCCAAAGCCCAGTCCGTGTTTGCCCGGCTGGATTCCGTCGGACAGGCCCGGATGAGCGCATTACATGGCGGCCGCAGGGACAGGCTTGAGGTCAGCCCTAACCTGTGGGCCGGTGTGGGCCTTGTCCGCGGCGGCGCGGGCACGGCGCTGGTCGGTGATCCCGCAACGATTGCCGAACGCATCGATGAATATCGCGAGGCAGGCTGCGATAGTTTCATCCTGTCAGGCTACCCGCATCTGGAGGAAGCCTACACATTCGGAGAACTGGTGCTGCCGCTGCTGCCCGTGGCACATCCGATCCGCACCGCCACAGCCTCCAGCAATATGGGACCGTTCGGAGAGACAATCGCAGGCAGCCACCGGCCGGAACAGGTTTCGGCGTCCTGATGCCACAGTCTGATCTCCACGTACGGGTTGCAGTCACGGGCGGCGGCGCAACAGGCGCCATGGTCGCCTGGCATCTGCTCCGTGCCCGTCCCGATCTGGGTGCGGACTCAGTCGCCATCATCGAACCGCGTTCCCGGCTTGGTGCAGGACAGGCATACGGCACATCCGATCCGGTGCATCGGATCAACGTCCCGGCTGCACGCATGAGCATCGATACGCAGGCTCCGGGTGATTTCAATTCATGGCTTGATCATGCCGCGCTGAAAGCAGACGACCCCGACGCCTTTACCCCGGACGGACACATCTACCCCTCACGGGCGGCATTCGGAGCCTATCTCGCCGCACGTCTCGCGCCTGAACAGAAAGCCGGACGCCTGCTTCATATCCAGGAGCGCGCAACCTCCATTCAGAAAGACGGAGACGGGTGGAAAATCACAACCGGCTCCGGCCGGAGTCTCCGTGCGGACGCCGTCGTGATCGCAACCTCCCATCTTCCCCCGTCGCTCCCGGGCCCGCTCCGCGCCATTGCGGAAGATGCACGCCTGATTACCGATCCTTGGCCTGACGGAGCGCTGGACAACATCCCGCCCGACGCCCGGATCGCGATCGCAGGCACCGGGCTGACCATGGCCGATATCGTGGCAAGCCTGACAGCACGCGGCCATCATGGCGTCATCACCGCATTCTCCCGCCGCGGTCTGCGTTCACGCGGCCACGCCGCAGGCACTCCGGCACCGGTCGGGGATTTCACCACTGATCCCGCCCGCACCGCAAATGCCATTCTGGCCCTTATCCGCAAAGCGATATCGGATAATCCGGAACATCCATGGCAGGACGTGCTGGATGCTGCCCGCAGACAGGGGCCTGCCATCTGGTCCGCGCTGCCCCTTGAGGAACGCCGCCGTCTTATCCGACATCTCCGTCCTTTCTGGGATGTACACCGGTTCCGGATCGCACCCCAGATCGAAGCCGTCCTGGATCGGAGGCTCGCAGAGAGAAGCCTGAGAATTCTTGCTGCCCGTATCGAAAATATCGAGGCTGCCTCTGATGGAATTACCCTGACCATCCGGCCCCGCAACAGCGCATCGCAGATCCTGAAGGCCGAATATGTCATCAATGCAACCGGCCCGGATCACGCAGGACTTCTCACCCGTAACGCCTGTCTGCGATCACTGCATCTGCAGGGACTGATCGAAGCCGATCCCACAGGGCTCGGTATTCATACATCCTCTGATCACAGGGCTTTTTCGAAAGGTCTTTCTCATGACCGTCTTTTTATTGCCGGTCCGATGTCGCGGGGTACATTCGGCGAACTGATGGGTCTGCCCGAAGTCACCGCCAATGCTGAATCCGTAGCCCGTGCTCTCGCGGATACCATCCCCCTTCTCCCGCAGCACACCTGCATCGGGGTATAAGAATGGCGCATGTTCAGTCTGAGACGATCCCGCCGGATCGTCCCGTCATCCGCTCGGCCGGTGATATCTCGGCCATCGTCAATCGTGGCCCCTCCGGGAAAGGCCACGCCAATACCATCGTACTTCTCGCACTTGGCGGCGTGTTTCTCGATGCCTATGATCTGACAACCCTGTCTTATGGCATCGGGGATGTTCAGAAACATTTCGGTCTGACAGACGCCCGTACAGGCCTTGTCGCCGCTGCCATGACGGCCGGCACGATCATCGGCTGTGTCGTCGGCGGCTGGCTGACGGATCGCATCGGCCGGTATGCCGTCTTCATGGCGGATATGGCATGCTTCGTCATTGCCGCTCTGGCCGCCGGTTTCGCCCCGACCGCATCCGTGCTGATCGTGGCTCGCTTCGCGATGGGCTTCGGCGTCGGTATGGACCTTCCCGTCGCCATGGCATTCCTTTCGGAATTTTCAAAACTTTCCGGAAAAGGCAGCAAGGCATCGCGTGTCGCGGCCTGGTGCCCGACATGGTATGCCGCGTCTTCCGTCTGCTTCCTGATCGTATTCGCACTCAATGCCATCACACCGGCCGATCACCCGGACTGGCTGTGGCGTGCATCACTGGCATTCGGAGCGGTGCCTGCACTGATCATCATCCTGGTCCGCAGCCGCTATATGAGTGAATCACCTGTCTGGGTCGCGCGCAATGGTGACCTCAAGAAAGCAGCGGAAATCCTGCGTGCGACACACGGCGTCGATCCCATACTGCAGGTGAGCGTCCAGCAGCCACGTCCCGAACCTCCGAAAACCTCTGCGTTATTACGCGCCCCTCTCTTAAACCGTACCATTCTGGTTTCCGGCCTGAAAATTGTAAGCGCCTATTCATACGCGACCATCGCCTTCGGGGCCCCAACGCTTCTCGCCTCCACACTTCACATCTCCCGTACCAAAGTGCTGATGATCTCGATCCTGCTCAATCTTGTCTTCGCATTTACAGGCGGCCTTATCGGTATAAGCCTCACACGCAGCTTCAGATCACGCAGCATCAACTTTGCAGGTTTTGCCGTCCAGATTGCAGGCATAGCCACGCTCGCCCTGATCGGAACACCGCATTCTTCTCCGGAAATTGTCCTGTTTATCGGCGGATTTGCAGCCTTCCTGTTCGCGCAGGGCTTTGGTCCCGGATGCCAGCAGATGGTCTATCCCACACTCAGCTTTCCGACAGAGCTGCGAGGTACCGGTATCGGCCTCACACAGATCACCTCAGGAATCGCATCAACCGTAACCCTTTGGTCATTGCCTGGTCTTTTCTCAACTCTCGGAACCAATGTGTTCTGGATCATGATCAGCGCACCGGTCATCGGTATCCTGCTGCACCTGGTCATTCGATGGGAAGTGTTCGGGTACGACCCTGACAACGATCCGGCCCTTGCCGTCCTCCGCACGCCGTCCTGCAATGCTGCCCCCCTGCCCTCCCTTTCCCTTGCACGGAGAACACCGCCATGAATGCGATCACTCATCTCACACAGAACAATATCAGGAATTCCGTTGATACCGCCTCCTTTCGTGATGCCATGTCGCTTCTGGCCAGTGCCGTAACCATCATCACCACAGACGGTCCGAACGGACGCCACGGCTTTACAGCCTCCGCCGTCAGCAGCGTATCAGATACGCCGCCGACCATTCTCGTCTGCGTCAACCGCACCAGCAGCTCTCATGCCCATCTGTTCGCCCATGGTCGTCTGGCCGTAAACATTCTTTCCGACAGCCATGACACGCTCTCCGGCCGCTTCGCCACCAGTCGTCTGAGTATGGATGAGCGCTTTTCTGAAGGAGACTGGAAACGCGGCGCCGGAGGACTGCCGGTCCTCGGTGATGCTCTGGCATCTCTGGAGTGCCGCATTGCCGATATCGCAGAAGTCGGAACGCATACGGTCATCTTCGGAGAGGTCGAGACCATTAATCTGCAGCCCGGCTCCGGCAAGGCCCTTGTCTGGTTCCGCAGACAATACGCCGCCCTCTGATTTTTTTGTCCCCATTTAACGAATTAAAATGACAGTTTCTATGAACAACGCATATAAAATTTTATCTATAACAGCCGGGAATACTCAGGATATTCATCGATGTTAATACAATATCCATTTATATTTCATGTATTTTTCTATTTGCGGAATTTCTGCCATGTTTTCCTTTTCCCGTACCGCCATCACGGCCTCAGTATCATCCAGACAGCTTGCCCTGACGGCCGGTGTATCCCTGCTCACACTCGCACAGCATCCCGGCTTTGCAGCAACCACGCGGCATCATGCTGATCGTCCCGCGGCACGAAGCACTCCTGCCATACGACAGATCGCACACAGTTGTTGATTTTCGTTGAGAACTGACCCGGGATTTTCATGAGCAATTGACCCGGCCTGATTGTGTATGTCTCCTGTTTT
>NZ_JAJJND010000021.1 GCF_029759835.1 Acetobacter sp. AN02 | reverse complement strand
CCCCCCCCCCCCCCCCCCCCCCCCCCCCCCCCCCCCCCCCCCCCCCCCCCCCCCCCCCCCCCCCCCCCCCCCCCCCCGGGGGGCATTCTGCCTGACAATGCAGACATCCCGGCCGTGGCCGGCATCCTTTTCTGACCGGAGTTCAGCAATGAGCAGAATCCTGCGCACCGAACCGAACAAGATTCTTTCCAAGGCCGTGGAGTATCATGGCTTCATTTTCACGCAGGGCGTTGTTGCCCGGGATCTGTCGCAGGATGCCACGGCGCAGACGAAGGACATTCTGGACCAGCTTGATGCGCTTCTGGAGGAGCACGGGACCGACAAGACTCGCATTCTGCAGGCGCAGATCTGGCTGAAGGATATTTCGGACCGTGATGCGCTCAATGCCGTCTGGAGCGCCTGGCTTCCCGAGAACGGGGCACCCGCGCGCGCCTGCGTGCAGGCGGTTCTTGCCGATCCGCGTATGCTGGTCGAGATCATGCTGATCACGACAAAATAAGGCCGGTGCCGGGGCTTCCGGCAGCGTGATCTTCCCGAACCGGTAAATGTGGCATTAACATCACATTCGCCGGTTTTTTATGAGACAAAGCGGGGACGATTCACGATCAGGGCGGGAAGAATCGGCCTGAAAGTGAATGAATTATCACTTAATAGGAATATTTTCCTTTTTTCTGCGTTTTAAGATGCTTTTTTGATGAAACATGATCGGGAAATGCCGTATCCCGGCCCCGCAAACTTGTCAGGACAGCATTGCAGCGGGTAGGACATTGTCTGCCATTCAGAAGCAGACGGATAAGGACAGGGGATTATGCACGATGAGGGCGCGAACAGGATGAAGCTGAAGATTGCAGCCCTGACTCTCGTGTCTTCTGCCGTGTCCTGGGCCTCCTCTCCGGCGGCTCATGCGGCGTCCCGCCACAGCCACCATGCGGGGACGCAGCATCGTCCGATCTTTCTTTCGGCCACGGGTTACGGCGGGATGCACAGCTTCCGCATGTCCGCGTCCGGGATCGGCGGATATGCGCATCACGCCAGCTATCACCGTTCACACGGCTATCACAGCTACAGAAGCCACGCGCATGTCATCCAGTGCGTTGCGTTCGTGCAGAACGAGTCCGAGGTTCAGCTCCACGGCAATGCCCGCGACTGGTGGTATAATGCCGAGGGTGTCTATGCCCGCGGGGCTGCTCCCGAGGTTGGCAGTGTGATGAATTTCCGTCCGATCCGCCGCATGCCGCTCGGGCATGTTGCGCTCGTGACCGGGATTGAAGACAGCCGCACCGTTATTATCGATCAGTCTCACTGGGGGCAGAGCGGGATCAGCCGTGATGTCCGCGTGATTGACGTGTCTCCGGATAATGACTGGTCTCAGGTTCGCGTCGCTCTTAACGGAGACAGCAGCCGGTACGGTTCGATCTATCCGATTTACGGGTTTATCTATCCGCGTGGTGAGCAGGCGTCCGGTGTCATGACCGCACGTGCGTCTCAGGTTGCGGCGCCGCAGCTTGCCGAGGCTCCGGAAACGGCCGGGACGATCGAGGAAGACTATCAGGCTTCGGAGCCTGTTGCCCGGACCAGCCGCAGGCACGGCATGTTCCGCCATCACGGGACATCGCATCACGGCAAGCGCCGCCACTGAGACAGAGCCGGGACATGATCCCGGCTTTTTTTATGTCTGCGTTTTCGGGAGCCCGGTTCAGTCTTCCGGGCGGCCCGAGCGGTGATAGGGGTGGCCTGCGAGGATGGCGCGGGCGCGGTAGATCTGCTCCGTCAGCATGATTCTCACCAGCATATGCGGCCAGGTCATCTGTCCGAAGTTCAGGAGCTGATCGGCGCGTCCGATGACGGCTGCGTCCAGCCCTTCCGCTCCGCCGATCAGGAAACAGATCTCCCTGCCCCCGCTCTGCCACTCCGACAGCGCGGATGCGAATGCGGTGCTTGTGAGGCTGCGCCCTCCCTGGTCCAGGGCGATGACGAAGGCCCGTGATGGCAGGGCCTTCAGCAGGGCTTCGCCCTCCCGCCGCTTGATTTCGGCGGGGGAGCCTTTTCCGTCGGGCAGTTCGGTGATGACGAGAGGGGGAGAGAGACGGCGGAGATAGCGCTCCGTGAGGGCTTTTTCCGCCGCGTCCTTCATTCTGCCGACAGCGATCAGACGCACGGTATGATCCTCAGAGGGAGGTGACCTCTCCCTCTTCTGCCTCGTCCAGATCCGCACCCCACATCTGCTCGAGCCCGTACAGCGCGCGCGCTTCCGCCTTGAACAGGTGGATCACGATATCTCCGGCGTCGATCAGCACCCAGTCCGTGCCGTTCGCGCCTTCGATGGTCACGCGCTTGAGGCCTGCATCTTTCAGGTGGCGGTCGAGATGCTGCGCCATGGCGGCGATCTGGCGATCGGCGAGGCCGGTGGCGATCACCATCCGGTCTGCGAAGGAGGCGCGGCCCGTGAGGTCGATGACGACGATATCCTCGCCCTTATCGTCCTCAATGCTGTCCACGATGATCTTCAGATACTGCTCAAGCTGCTCTGCCGGTGCGTGAGGACGTTTTTTCGCGCCCCCCTGCGGTCCGGCCGCGACGGCTTTCTTGCGGGGCGAACCCGGAGCACGCGCCGTGTCCGCAAGCTGCGGGTCGGCGGGCTTCTTTGCGGCGCGCGTGGCTGAGGCGGTCCTGGTCGTTCTGGCGGCGGCCGGACGGCGTGCGGGGTCCGTCTCGGCGGAAGGCTTCCTGGCTATGGCTGATTCTCCTGTGTCCGGAACCGGCCGGAGGGATTCTGCCTGCGCCGGAGTTCTGTTGCCGATATATCGTTCTGACGCCCCGGAAGGAAAGCCCATACCGGGGGAGGAAGGTAAGAAAGGCGCCGAGCGCGGGACGGGGGCAGTCTGAAGCGGCGCATGACCGACTGTGTCTGTCCGTGCAGGGCGGCTGTGCTGCTGCCGGGCCGGGGGATGACCGCGACTGCGATTTCCCGCAGGAACTGCCGCCAGCGCCGCCAGCGTGGCAGCTCTGCAAAGACGTCCGCGCCCATCAGCCAGACGAAGCGGGCCCGAGGGAACAGTCTGCGCAGCCTGCGCACGGTATCGATGGCATAGCGCGTGCCGAGCTGCGATTCGATTGTGCTGGCTCTGAGGCGGACGTCTGAGGACAGGGCAGAGACGCTGTCCCGGCGTCTGTCCTGCAGCGCCATGTCCTGCCCGGTCTTGAGCGGATTGCCGGGGGAGACGAGAAACCAGACCTCATCAAGGCGCAGCGCGTGGAGTCCGCGGAGTGCGATCGCGAGATGTCCCTGATGGGCGGGGTTGAACGAGCCGCCCAGCAGGCCGATTCCGGTCCGTCGTCTGTCGCCGGAGCGCGGGATCGCATCACGCAGCATCCGGGATCAGGAACGCACCTGTCCGGTGCCGATGACCTCGTACCGGAACGTGGTGAGCTGCTCCAGGCCGACCGGGCCGCGTGCGTGGAAGCGTCCTGTGGCGATGCCGATTTCCGCGCCGAAGCCGAATTCCCCGCCGTCGCAGAACTGTGTGGAGGCGTTCCACATCACGACCGCGCTGTCGGTTCCGTTGAGGAAACGGGCGGCGGCGGCTTCATCGGAGGTGATGATCGCCTCTGTGTGGGCGCTGCCGTATTTTACGATGTGATCGAGGGCGGCATCGATACCGTCCACGACGGCGACGGATAATGTCGCGTCCAGCCACTCCGTTGCGAAATCGGCTTCTGTTGCGGCGGACAGCCCGGGGACGATATTCCGTGCGCGTTCATCCGCGCGGAAATCGCAGCCCAGCGCGCGGAGGTCTTCCACGATCAGCGGCAGCAGTGACGGTGCGATTTCCGCATCAATCAGCAGGGTTTCGGTCGCGCCGCAGATGCCCGTGCGGCGCATCTTGGCGTTGGCGATGATCCTGCGGGCCATGGGGGGTTCTGCGGCTGCATGGATATAGGTGTGGCAGAGGCCTTCGGCATGGGCCAGCACGGGCACGCGGGCCTCGCGCTGCACGCGCTCGACCAGTGACTTGCCGCCGCGGGGGATGAGCAGATCGATCAGTCCGGAAGCTGCGAGCATATCCGCGACGTGGCGACGGTCCGCATCCGGTGCCATCTGCACGCAGGCCTCAGGCAGGCCTGCCGCGCTCAGACCGGCCTTCATGGCGGAGTTGATCGCGGTTGCGCTGTGGATGCTTTCCGAGCCGCCGCGGAGGATGACGGCGTTTCCGGACTTGATGGCCAGTCCGGCGGCATCGGCTCCGACATTGGGGCGGCTTTCGTAGATCACGCCGATCACGCCGACGGGAGCGGCCACGCGGCGGATTTTCAGCCCGTTCGGGCGGGACCATTCGGCCAGCACGCGCCCGACCGGATCCGGCAGGTCTGCGATGTTCTCAAGCCCCGTGGCCATGACCTCGATCCGTTCCGGGGTCAGGACCAGGCGGTCCCGGAAGGCATCGGTTCCGGAAAAGCTTTCCAGATCGCGGGCATTGGCGGCGAGAATCGTGTCCTGCTGCTCCCGCAGGGCAGCCGCCGCGGCCCAGAGCGCCCTGTCACGTGCGGCGGACGGGCTCTGCGCAAGATCCCGGACTGCCTGTCGCGCCTCGCGCGCCATGGCGGGAATCTCCGCTTCCGTTACCCGGTCCGCCTCTGCTGTGGCGCTCATCTTTCCTGCCCTGCCCTCTTTTATCTGTGTGTCTGTGGTCAGACGTTGAAACGGAACAGCAGGACATCTCCGTCCTGCACGATGTAATCCCGTCCTTCGATCCGCAGCTTACCGGCCTCTTTGGCCCCTGCCTCTCCGTTATATTTCACATAATCGTCATATGCGACTGTTTCGCAGGCGATGAAGCCGCGTTCGAAGTCGTTATGGATGACGGCGGCGGCCTGCGGGGCCTTCGTGCCGGCCGTGATCGTCCAGGCGCGGGTCTCTTTCGGTCCTACCGTGAAATAGGTCTGCAGGCCGAGCAGGCGGTATCCTGCCGCGATCACGCGGTCGAGGCCGCTGTCGGACAGGCCGAGACCTTCCAGGAATTCCTTCTGATCTTCCGCCGGGAGCTGACTGACCTCGGCCTCGATCGCCGCGGAGACGACCACGCAGGCGGCGCCTTCGGCATCGGCGCGTGCCTGCACTGCTGCCGAGAAGGCATTGCCGGTCGCGGCACTGGATTCTTCCACGTTGCAGACATAGAGAATCGGCTTGGTCGTCATGAGCTGCAGCCGGGCTGCGGCATCTTCCTGTCCTGCCGGGACGGCGGAGCGGGCCGGGCGTCCGTCGCGCAGGGCTTCGATCAGCGGCTGCATCAGCTCGACCTGGGCGGCGGCTTCCCTGTCGTTGCCTTTTGCCTTTTTCTGCAGGGCCACGATGCGCTTTTCCAGCGAATCCAGATCCGCGAGCATCAGTTCGGTTTCGATGATTTCCGCGTCGCGGACCGGATCGACGCCGCCCTCGACATGCGTGATGTCGTCATCCTCGAAGCAGCGGAGGACATGGATGATTGCGTCCACTTCCCGGATATTGGCCAGGAACTGATTGCCGAGCCCCTCCCCTTTCGAGGCACCGCGCACGAGGCCTGCGATATCCACGAATTCGAGGCTGGTCGGCAGGATGCGCTGGGATTTGCCGATCCGGGCCAGGGCGTCCATGCGCGGGTCCGGCACGGCCACGCGTCCGACATTCGGCTCGATCGTGCAGAACGGATAGTTTGCTGCCTGCGCTGAGGCTGTTGCCGTCAGAGCGTTGAACAGGGTTGATTTGCCGACATTCGGCAGTCCGACAATCCCGCAGTTAAAGCCCATCAGCCTGTCTCTCCTGCTGCCTGTCCTGTCTGCAGCGCAATACGTGTCATGAAATCGGCATCCCGCCCTTCGGCCAGCAGGGCGGCGTCATCAGCCACCACATCCAGCAGGCGCTCCAGCCCGGGCTGTTCGTTTTTAGAGAAATCGCCCAGCACCCAGCCATGCACGCGCTCTTTCACGCCGGGATGGCCGATTCCAAGGCGCACGCGGCGGTATTCCGGCGTGCCGAGGCATCTGTCGGTTGAGCGCAGGCCGTTATGCCCGGCTGCACCGCCGCCGGTCTTTATCCGCACCTTGCCGGGAACGAGATCGAGTTCGTCATGGAAAACCGTCACGGCGGCGGGGGGCAGCTTATAGAACGTTGCGGCCTCCCGGATGCTTTCTCCGGACAGGTTCATATAGGTCATGGGCTTGATCAGCAGGATTTTCACCCCGCCGATCCGGCCTTCCGCCACCTCCCCCCGGAAACGCTTACGCCACGGCTGGAAACCGTGGCGGCGGGCGATGGCATCTGCGGCCATAAAGCCGATATTGTGCCTCTGTCGGCTCATGGACGGCTCGGGATTTCCCAGGCCTGCCCAGAGCTGCATGGCGCTCTGCATAGCAGCTTCTCCCGGATGCCCTCCCTGTCCGCGGGGACAGGGGCGGCTTCCGGACCTTCCTTACTTCTCTTCTTCAGCCGGAGCCTCTTCAGCCTCGGCCTCGGCATCGACGGTCGGCGGGGCCACCGTGGCGACGACGAAGTTGGGGATCTGCAGAACGGGGGTGACGTTCTCCGTGCCCTTGAGGTCGTCCCAGCGGACGTTGTCGTGAATGTCCAGTGCGGACACGTCGACGGTGAACGTCTCGGGGATGTTTTCCGGGTCTGCATGGACCTCGATCGTGTGGCGCACGACGTTGAGAACGCCGCCGCGCTTCACGCCGGGGGAGTTTTCCTCTCCCTCGATGTGCACAGCGATCTCGACATTCACGCGCTGGCCGGGGGCCAGACGCTGGAAATCGACGTGCAGCGGCATGTCGGTGACCGGGTGGAACTGGATGTCGCGCATCAGGCCGCGCTCGGACTTGCCGTCGGCCTTGATTTCATAGACGCGTGAGCGCCAGCCTGCGCTGTGCAGCTCGCGCATGATGATACGCGGATCGATGGCCACCAGGGTCGGCTCGGCCTTTGCGCCATAGACAACAGCCGGCACCAGACCGGAACGCCTCGTCGCACGCGCTGCCCCCTTACCAGCCTTCGCGCGCGATGAAGCTTCAATCGTTACAAATTTCGTCACAGTCAGCTCCTGAAAATCAGTACACGCCGGACCTCCAGGGGTGCCCGGCGAGGAGGCGGTCCCATACCGGAAATCGCTGTCCCGTGCAAGACGGCGACTTCGGTATGGGGGGTCCGCAGCCTCAGTATCCGCCGCTGTATCCCTGGCTCTGATACCCTGACGGGTATGAGTAGGTGTTGGGATACGTGCCCTGGGGGGTCTGCTGTATCTGCCGGACCTGACCCTGGGTGTACTGTCCCTGGGGATACTGGCCCTGCGGATAGGCATGCTGCGCGCCGTAGGCTCCCTGCGGGGTGGCCTGCTGATAGCCGCTTGTCGGTGTGTTCGGCGCGTTCGGTGTCGTGACGGCTCCGACGCCTGCTCCCAGCAGACCGCCGGCCAGCGCACCGATGGCGGCTCCTCTGCCGCCGCCGGCCAGCGCACCGATCGCCGCACCGGAGCCGCCGCCGATCAGCGCGCCGCTGCCTGCGCGGTCGGTCGTGCTGTAGGGGCTGCCGCAGGCCGTCAGGGTCAGTGCGGTTCCGATGAGGGCGGCTGCCGCGCTGCCGCGACGCATCAGTTTACTGTTGATCATCCGTTTTCCTGTCTGTCATGCGGTGGACCGTCAGCGGGTCCGCCGGTTCGGAGTCGTTGCCGCGCCGACAGCCGCGCCCGTTCCTGCTCCGGCCAGCGCGCCGATTGCGGCTCCCGTGCCGCCGCCCGCGAGCGCACCGATGGCCGCGCCGGAGCCGCCGCCGATCAGCGCGCCGCTGCCTGCACGTGAACCGGAATCATACGGATCGCCGCATCCTGCAAGCAAAAAGCATCCTGCCAGTACCGTACCGGCAAGAGAGCGGCGGACCACCGTGATTCCGGAGGACGCGGAAGCAGACTTTCTGATCATTTTTCAATTCTCCCTGATGTGATTTCGCTTACGGATCATGCGAAACCCTCATGACTGAGAAACGGTGTCGTGCGTGGCAGGTTCCCTGAAAATGCCGGGGCGCGTCTGCACCGGCTTTCCCTGCGGCCTGATCCGGGCTTTTTTCAGGCATGGCCCCGGATGCGCTCCCGGCGGAGAGGCGGGAGAGCGGGTCCGGGGATGGTTTCTTGTCTTCGGGCCTTGCGAGCGGGGCTCTGCCTCGCTAAGCCCCTCCCCGGTCCGGCATGCAGAGCTGACGGACTGACAGACACTGTTTTCGCCCTCCCGCTGCCTTCTCCACCAGGAGTTCCGGATGTTCTCTCGTCTGCTGGGTCTTGTGTCCTCTGACATGGCCATCGACCTCGGCACCGCCAATACGCTGGTTTATGTCCGGGGCCGGGGAATCGTCCTCAACGAGCCTTCCGTCGTCGCCATCATGGAGACCAGGGGGCGCAAGCAGGTGCTGGCCGTCGGCAACGAGGCGAAGCAGATGGCCGGACGCACTCCGGGTAACATTTCGGTCATCCGCCCGCTGCGGAACGGTGTGATTGCCGATTTCGACGTGGCTGAGGAGATGATCCGGCATTTCATCCGCCGCGTGCACAACCGTTCCCTGTTTGCCAGTCCGCAGATCGTGATCTGTGTTCCGTCAGGCGCGACGGCCGTGGAGCGGCGGGCCATTCAGGAGAGTGCGGAGAGTGCCGGGGCGCGCCGGGTCTATCTGATCGAGGAGCCGATGGCGGCGTCGATCGGTGCGGGTCTGCCGGTTACGGAGCCCTCGGGCAGCATGATCGTGGATATCGGCGGCGGCACGACCGAGGTGGCGGTCATTTCCCTCGGCGGCATTGTCTATGCCCGTTCGGCGCTGATCGGCGGGGACCGGATGGATGAGGCGATTGTCTCCTATCTCCGGCGGACCCACAGTCTTCTGATCGGTGACAGCACGGCGGAGAAGATCAAGATCGAGCTGGGTTCGGCGCTTCTTCCGGATGATCCGGAGGATCATGGTCCGCTGATGACGGTGCGCGGCAGGGATCTGATCACCGGGGTTCCGCGCGAGATCACCATTTCCCAGGCGCAGATTGCCGACAGTCTTGCCGAGCCCGTGTCCAGAATTACGGAAGCGGTTGCGACGGCGCTGGAGAACACGCCTCCGGAGCTGGCAGCTGATATTGTGGACAAGGGAATCGTTCTGGCCGGGGGCGGGGCGCTTTTGCATCGTCTGGACGAGCTTTTGCGGATCACGACCGGTCTGCCCGTGATGGTGGCCGAGCATCCCCTGACCTGTGTGGCGCTCGGAACCGGGCGGGCCCTGGATGACATGAAGCGGCTGAGGGACGTTCTCAGCACGATGTACTGAGTGCCGTGTGCCGGGCGCCGCTTCTGTTTCCGGGCGGGCCTGGTGCTTTTCTGAAAAAAAATTCATGGTGCCCCGGGGCGGTTTTCTGTCAGAACAGCGGGCACCGGAGGAGGCTGTCCCGGTCTCCCTTTATCGATATCGTCAGGACAGAGCCGATCTCCGCGCATCTGGCATAACCAGGGCAGTGATGAACCGAATTCAGATCCCAGCCTGCGCCTTCCTTTCCTCTGCGGAGGCTGTTTTCCTGCCGGAAGGGCGCCGAACCCTGTCTGTCCGTTCCGGGGGCTGCGTATGATCCGTCTGTCGATCCAGAACAGGCAGGCGCTTGAGAAGCTGGTCCTTCCGCTGACGATCCTTGTTGCCATTGCCACCATACTGCTTGGTCAGGCGGACAGGAAACTGGCGGACAAGGGGCGGATGCTCTTTGCCGATCTGATGACGCCTTTCCGCAGTCTGACCGCGCAGCCCGGCATGGTTCTGTCCGATGCGGGGCAGCAGCTGCGGGGCGCGGTGCGTCTTGCCGGAGAAAATGCGGCGCTGCGGGCTGAGAACGAGAAGCTGCGCGGCTGGTATGATGTCGCGCTTTCCCTTGCCCAGGAAAACCAGACGCTCAAGCACAATCTGCACTGGATGCCTGATCCGGCTCCGTCTTTTGTCACCGGGCGCGTGGTGGCGGATGCCGGGGGGGTTTATGGTCATGCGGTTCTGATCGGGGCCGGGCCTTCGAGCGGGATCAGGCTTGGCAATATTGCTCTGGCGGCTGACGGGTTTGCGGGGCGCGTGACGGAGGTCGGGGAGCATTCCGCGCGGGTTCTGCTGATTGATGACGTGGCCAGCCGGATTCCCGTGACCATGGAAAAATCCGGCACGTCTGCCATCATGACGGGGGATCGCAGTCCGACGCCGCGGCTGATGTACTATCCGCAGGATCATTATCCCGCAGAAGGAGAGCGAGTCGTGACGGGCGGGCAGATCAGTCTGCTGCCTGCGGGTCTGCCTGTCGGCACGGTGCATTATCTGCGTCCGGGCCAGCCGGTTGTCGTGCCCTATGCACATCTCGATCATATCCGTATCCTGCGCATCTTCAATTTCGGGACGACGACGATTGAGCCTCCTGACGCGCCGGGCCGGATTCCCTATATTCCCTCTCCCCGGACGGGTCCGTCCCTGCGGGCGGGGATGCCGCCCGGGCCGTTTGCCCCTGCGGGTGGCGGGTGAGAGGCGGCGCGTATGAGCGGCGATCCTCTTGCGGGCTTCCGGGAGACCGGGCTGTCTCCGCGTCCTGCATTCATACAGCGTGTCGACGGCTGGGCGCGGCGTCTGGCTCCGGGCATGTTCATCTGTCTGGTCGTGCTGTTCCTGTCCGCGCCGACCGGTCTGCCCGCGGTGACAGCGCTTCTTCCCTCGTTTGTACTGGCCTCGGTGTTTTTCTGGTCGGTCTGGATGCCGCAGGCCATGCCGCCGCCGGGTGTGTTCATGCTGGGTCTTCTGCTGGATCTGATCGGTTTCAGCCCGCCGGGCGTGAGCGCGCTGACGCTGCTGCTTCTGCACGGGGCGGCCATGCGGTTCCGCTTCAGCTTCATGCGCATGAGCTTTGCGGCGCTGTGGATCGTGTTTGCCTTCTGCGCCCTGTGTGCCTGTCTGTTCCAGTGGTTTGTGACATCGGCCCTGTCCCTGAGCATTCTTCCGCTGTCTCCGTCCCTGTTCGAGACGCTGCTGGCGGCCGGTCTTTATCCGCCGCTTGCGGCCGGGAGCATTCACGTGTGCCGGTGGCTCAGCGGGCAGGATCCGAAGGGCAGGCAGAGACCGGCGGAATACGTGCCGGACCAGAGATACTGATCCCGGCGGCATGAGATGAAATTTTCAGGCAGGAAGATATTCGGGCGTTCCGGGGGGCGCCACAGGGGGAGACAGGGGAAGCGTCAGAACCGGGATCAGGAGCTTCGTGACCGGGGGCGGGGTGTCTTTACGCGGCGTGCCCTGCTGCTGATGGCGGCGCAGACGGCCACTCTGGGTCTACTCGGGCGCAAGCTGTATGATCTGCAGATCACCAGCGGCGAGCATTTCGCGAAGCTTGCGACGCGCAATCAGATCAGCAAGCGGCTGCTGGCTCCGCCACGCGGGCGGATCATTGACCGGTTCGGCAAGGCGCTTGCCAGCAATCAGACCAACTGGCGGGCACTTTTACTGCCGGAGGAGACGACGGATGTTCCCGGGACGATCGAGCGGTTTGCCGCCATCGTGCCGCTGGAGGATCATGACCGCACCCGTATTGCCCGTGAGATGCGGCATCAGCGCAAGTTCGTTCCTGTCATGCTCCGGGAGTTTCTGTCCTGGAACGAGATGGCGCGGATCGAGCTCAATGCTCCGGGGCTGCCCGGGGTTCTGATTGATGTCGGCACCACCCGCACCTATCCCGAGGGGCCGCTGACCGCGCATATCGTCGGTTATGTCGCGCCGCCCAACGAGCAGGATGTTGCGCGATCCGCGCTGCTGGCGCTGCCGGGCATGCGGATGGGCCGTTCGGGGATCGAGCAGAGCCAGGATGATCTTCTGCGCGGTGAGGCCGGGGCCGTGGAGATGGAGGTGAATTCCGTCGGGCGTGTTCTGGCGGAGCTGGACCGTGTGGACGGCACGCCGGGCCGGGAGATCACGCTGTCTCTGGATGCCGGGCTGCAGCAGGCCGTGCAGAACCGGATCGGGGATACGGCAGCCTCTGCCGTTGTGATGGACTGCCGCAACGGCGAGGTTCTGGCGATGGTCAGCACGCCGTCCTTTGATCCGTCCCTGTTCGACAGCGGTGTGAGCAAGGCGCAGTGGATTGCCTGGACCAATGACGAGCGGACGCCGCTGATCAACAAGGCGGTTGCGGGTGTCTATCCTCCGGGTTCGACCTTCAAGCCTGCCGTGGCGATGGCCGCGCTGCAGAATAAGATGATCTCTCCTGCCGACTGTTTTGTCTGCCGTGGCTACATTGATGTGGGCGGCGCCCGCTTCCACTGCTGGGCGCGGCACGGGCATGGTTCGGTCAATCTGCATCTTGGTCTGAAATATTCCTGCGATGTCTATTTCTATGAGGTGGCCCGTCGTATCGGCATGGACCGTATTGCCGCGACCTCTCATGAGCTTGGTCTTGGCACGAAGCTGGATATCGAGCTGCCGCATACCCGGGCGGGGCTGATTCCCACGCCGGAATGGCGGCAGAAGCACAATCATCACTGGAACGGCGGTGACACGATCGTCAGTGGGATCGGTCAGGGCTTCGTGCAGGTGACGCCGCTCCAGCTTGCCACCTACACCTCCCGCATCGCGACCGGGCGGGCCATCGGGCCGCATCTGGTCCGTGCCATCAACGGCAAGCTGACGCCGGAATCCGATCCGGAGCACTGGCCGGTTCTGGACATGCCTGAGCAGGCGTTCAAGGCCATTCGTGAGGGCATGTTTGCCGTGGTCAACGAGGCGCACGGGACCGCGCCCAAGGCCCGTCTGCCCATCCCCGGGATCGAGATGGCGGGCAAGACCGGTTCGGCTCAGGTCCGGCGTGTCTCCCGTGCCCTGCGTGAGAGCGGGCATTTCAATTCCGCGCGTCTGCCCTGGGAGTATCGTCCGCACGCGCTGTTCATCTGTTTCGCGCCGTATGATGCGCCGCGCTATGCGGTGTCTGTCGTGATCGAGCATGGCAATGCGGGGGCCGAGTTTGCGGCGCCGCTGGCCCGCAACATCATGACGGATGCTCTGCTGCGTGACCCCGCCAATCGCAGGACGCCGCCCGGTCAGACCGTGGCGGATGCGCTCTGAGGTCTGCGATCATGTCTGCTCTACGTCCGTCCGGTTCGCGCTTTCACAGACGTCTCCTGCGTGAGGAGCCGGGATTTTCGCTGGCCTCGCGGCTGTGGCGGGTCAACTGGCTGTATGTGCTGCTGATCTGCGCGCTGGCCGGTGTGGGATATGTCGCGCTGTGCTCGGCCGGGGGCGGTTCTGCCCGTCCCTATGCCGGGCCGCAGGCGATGCGCTTCGGTTTTGGTCTGATCCTGATGGTGACGGTCGGGATGCTTCCGCTCAGGCTGCTGATGCGGCTGGCCTTTCCGACCTATCTTGCGTCTCTCGGGCTGCTCGTGGCGGTGCTGCGTATGGGGCATGTGGGCAAGGGAGCCGAGCGCTGGATCATTGTCGGCGGGGTGCAGATCCAGCCTTCTGAATTTGCCAAGGTTGCGCTGGTTCTGATGCTGGCCACGTGGTTCAGCCGGATCAGCTACGCCAGGATGGGGAATCCGCTGCGGCTGATCATTCCTGCCGTCATGACGCTTCTTCCGGTCGGGCTTGTGCTCAAGGAGCCCAATCTGGGGACGGCGGTGATTATCGGCGGGATCGGGGCGGCGCTGTTCTTTGCGGCCGGGATGCGGCTGTGGCAGATCGTTCTGCTCTGTCTGCCCGTTCCGGCGCTGCTCAAGATCGCCTATGCCCATCTGCATGATTATCAGCGGGCCCGGATCACCACCTTCCTGCACCCCGAGAGCGATCCTCTGGGGGCGGGCTATAACATCATCCAGTCCAAGATCGCGCTGGGTTCCGGCGGGATGTGGGGCAAGGGCTATCTTCAGGGCACCCAGGGGCAGCTCAACTTCCTGCCTGAAAAGCAGACGGACTTCATTTTCACGACCATTGCCGAGGAATGGGGGTTTGTCGGCGGGATTGTCGTGATGGGTCTTCTTCTGCTGCTGATTCTTGGCGGAATGGCCATGGCGATCCGCAGTCGCAACCGTTTCGGGCGGCTGCTGGCGCTGGGGATTTCGGTCAATTTCTTTCTGTACTGCCTCGTCAATCTGTCCATGGTGATGGGGGCGATTCCGGTCGGGGGTGTGCCTTTGCCTCTTGTGTCCTATGGCGGTTCCTCGATGCTGACCGTCATGCTTGGCTTCGGGTTTCTGATGTCGTCCTGGGTCAATCGTGACGTGCGTTCGGGGGAGTCTGCCGATAACGGCGAGGCATCGGAGCCGTAGATGGGCGGGCTGCGCCCCACGCCTTCCATCCTGCGGGCCTATTGTCTCAGCACCTACACGGCCGGAAGCATTACGGTCCGGATCGGGCGGCCGCCGCGCGGGATGTGCTCCCGTCATGCGGATATCGTCATGCTCAGCGCGTGCAATCCGGGCGGACGCAGGAAGGCTGATGGCTGGAACGAGCGGATGATGTGGCAGCTTCGCAGGGATCTGGCGGGCGCAGAGAGCTGCGAGGGCGAGGGGCGCCTGGGCCGTGTTGCCGAGCCTCTGATTGCCGTGCGTATGCCGCTTGCGCGTGCGTTGCGGCTGGCGGCGCGTTACCGGCAGAATGCCGTAGTGCTTCTGCGCGGGACGCAGAAGGCGCGGCTGCTGTTCCTGCCCGGCTGTGAGCCGATCAGCGGATCAGGGTGAGGATGAAGATTACGCCTGCGAGGCTCAGCAGCACAGCGGTGAGGGCCATGACCCGCATGCGCTGTCTTTTTCCGATCTCGGCCGACAGGGCCTGCAGACGCTGCGTTTCCGTCAGATCTTCTGTCATGCCAGCCACAGCGTCACGAGATGGTCTGCGATGAGGGCCATGAACAGCAGCGAGAGATAGAGCAGGGAGAAACGGAAGGAGCGGCGGGCGGCCTTGTCTCCGTTGAGGCTGACGCCGTCCTGTGTCTGCGCCTCCCTCAGGACGGCCACGGCGCAGGCCATGAAGCCCAGTCCGAGCACGACGGCGGCCACGGTGTAGAGCGCTCCGCATTCATGCAGCAGGGACGGCACCAGCGAGACGGCCAGCAGCACAGGCGTATAGGCGAAGATCTGCCGGCGTGTGTGGCGTGCGCCCCGGACGACGGGCAGCATCGGGATGCCGGCCCGGCCGTAATCCTTGCAGGCGTACAGGGACAGGGACCAGAAATGCGGCGGGGTCCACAGGAACACGATCAGGAACAGGACGACCGGGAGGACGGACATGGAGCCCGTGACCGCGGCCCAGCCGATCATCGGCGGGAATGCACCTGCCGCGCCGCCGATCACGATATTCTGCGGCGTCGAGCGCTTGAGCCACATCGTGTAGATCACGGCGTAGAAAAAGATCGAGAAGGCGAGAATTCCGGCGGCGAGCGTATTGGTCGCAAGCCACATCAGGGCGACGGACAGGGCGGACAGGCCGACGCCATAGGCCAGAGCCTCGTCCTCGGGGATGCGTCCGGCGGGGACGGGACGTGTGATCGTACGCCGCATGACGGCGTCGATATCGCGGTCATACCACATGTTGATCGCACCGGCGGCGCCTGAGGCGAGGCAGATGCACAGGATGGCGATGGCCGAGCGCCAGATGCCGATATGTCCCGGGGCAAGGAACAGGCCCGTTGCACCTGTGAAGACCACCAGCGAGATCACGCGCGGTTTGAGCAGGGCGATCCAGTCCCTTGCCTGTGTTCCGGCTTCGGCTACGGAAAAACGCAGGCGCGTTTCCCGGCGTGCCTGCGTGACTGACGCGCTCACCGGGCTGCCCTCAGGGGCGTGACCTGACCACGGGCGGCTTTTGTATCCCGGCAGACGGAATACAGCACCAGGCCTGCGACCGGGATGGAAAGGACGAATGCCGCGCCGCCTGCCATCGTCAGCACGGGGCCGCCTGCAGCGCACAGGACCGTGCCCAGCATGACCAGTGCGACATGTGTCATCGGGGCCGGTCCCTTCAGCGGCTGTCCCGTCAGACGTTCAGCCTGGAGGTAAAGCCCTGCGAACAGGGCGAACAGCGTGCCGCTCATGATGACGGCGTGTGTCGCGCTCTCTCCGCCTGCCTGTCCGGCAAGCAGCGTGACCAGAAAGCTGCCGCTCCACAGCACTGAGGGGCTCAGCGGGAGTTTCTGCCGCCACAGGCCATAGCCCCAGACCAGTGCAAAGGCTGCGCCGGTGAGGAGCGTGGCGCGCAGGATCAGGCTGTCCGTGACGGCAGCATCCGAAAGACTGCCCTGTGTCCGCAGATGCACCCAGGCCAGTGCGCTTCCGGTCACCACCGTACCCATGACGGCGGCCATCGGGCGGAAGGAAAACTGTGCCTGTCGTGATTTCAGAACGAGAGAGGCCACGCCTGCCGCGGCGGTCATCATCGCTGCGGACAGAGGGGCCATGAGGGAGCGGGCAATGTCCGCCGCTGCCGTGCCGCGGCAGAGTTCACCCGCTGCGGCGGGGATGCAGAGCAGCAGGGCGGTGGCTGCGATCATCTGGGACCATGCGAGGAAATCCAGCGGCGGGCGCTCCGGTCCGGCGGCTGCGCGGCTGTCCATGACGGACACCGCGACGGGGAGGACCATGCACAGCACCCCGGCGCACCAGATCAGACCCGAGGCCAGCGGAGATCCGCCTGTGGCAAGCAAAAGAGCTGAGAGGGCCAGGCATCCTGCTCCGGCCAGCGAAACGCGCGGCAGCCGCAGTCCGGGCAGTCCGAGGGAGGACGGAAGGAGCAGGCCGCCGAAACCGCCGATCAGGGCGGGGAGTGCGACGAGACAAACCATGACCAGCCCGTGCAGACCGGCGGCACCGCCCTGATCTGCTGGGGAGGCGCCGGACAGGGCGAGGGCGATCCCCCTTCCCGCTCCTGCCGTTCCGGCCAGCAGGGAAAGGATGAGGTAAACCGCAGGTACGACGCCTCCGGTTTTTGTGGAACGCATCGCAGGGGATGACATCTGAACGATCTTACCCGTCATCTGAGAAATCGCCTTCCGCCCGTATGTTATCTGCTGATCCGGACGGGTCTAGCAGAAAAACCGTCCTGCGGGCGTATCTGTCTGCACACATCAGATACGCGCATGACGGGATGCATTCTGCCCTGCCCCCGGCTCTGCTCAGGCTGCTTTTTCGGCTTTATCTTCCGTGTTTTCCAGAGTCACCAGGGTGAACAGCCCTGCCGGGGGGACCGGCTGGATGATCGCGCGGGAGAGGTCTTCCGGCGGCAGAAGGGCCTCCATGGCAAAATCGGGGTGCCATCCGAGCGAGTGGGAGGCGCGGGCCATGCCGCGCTCGATTGCGCCGCGGATTCCGTCGGGTGTCTGGAAATGGTTCACGAACAGGATATGTCCGCCCGGGGAGACGACGCGCTTGAGTTCGGCCAGAAGGCGGCGCGGATTCGGCACGACGGATGCCACGAACATCGCCACGGCGATATCGAAGGAATTATCGGCGAACCGCGTCTCTTCCGCATCCATTTCCAGGAGCGCATCCACGCCGGACAGGCCGTCGCGGCGTACGCGCTGCCGGGCGCGGCTGAGCATGTCGGAGGACAGATCGATCCCGGTGATGCGTTTGTTATGTGTGTAATGCGGCAGGGCGAGGCCGGTTCCGACTCCGACTTCCAGCACCCGCGAGCCGGGCAGGCGGTTGACCGCGCTCACGGCACGCTTGCGTCCGAATGCCGAGATTCCGCCGAACACGGTATCGTAGACGGCGGCCCATCGGCGGTAGGCCGCCCGGACGGCATCCGCGTCCAGCGCGACTTTCGGCCTCTGATGCGCGGTTTCTTCCTCTGCGACCGGAGGGGCGGCCTCGGGCGCTGAGGGGGTCGACTTACGGTCCAGAACTTCGCTCATGTGTCCTTTCTGCCTCCGGCAGACTTCCCGGGCAAGATGCCTGTGCAGCAAAAACCTTGCCCTGCTTGGCAGACACCATGCCTTCCTCTATTTTCACAAGGCAATCAGCGCAACGGAAAAAATGTCCTGGCTCGAGCTCCTTCTCATCCTGCTGTGCATTATCGTGTGGCCGGCCATCCCGTTCTTCTTCTGGCGGGCGGAGATAAACGGGTGGTTTGCCAACCGTTTCCGGAAGCATAACTCCATGCCGCCGCCGGAGAACATGCCTCCCGAAACCATCACCCCGGAGGATCTTTTCCGCCGTCCTCCGCCAAAAAAGACGCAGGACTGAGCCGCGCCCGGCTCAGAGATGTCCCTCGATTGCGTCCCACAGTTCCGCAGCCGGTCTGGAACCGTCAAAGCGGGCCAGTTCCTGCAGACCGGTCGGTGAGGTGACGTTGATTTCGGTCAGCCAGTCTCCGATGACGTCGATTCCCACAAAAATCAGGCCGTTATCACGCAGGGCCGGTGCGATGGCCTCGCATATCTCCTGATCGCGCTTTGTCAGTCCTGCCTTTTCCGCGCGTCCTCCGACATGCATGTTGGAGCGGGCTTCTCCTGCGGCCGGGACGCGGTTGATCGCACCGATCGGGCGGCCGTCGCTGAGGATGATCCGTTTATCGCCAGTCTGCACGGCCGGTTCAAATTTCTGGATCATCAGCGGCTCGCGGGAGCGGGCGAAATGCATTTCCAGCAGGGCGTTGAAGTTCGGGTCGTCTTCCCGGATGCGGAACACGCCGCTGCCGCCGTTTCCGAAAAGCGGCTTGATGACGATATCTTTCCACTGACGGCGGAATTCTCCGATCTCCCGCACATCCCAGGTGACCAGGGTGGGCGGCATCAGTTCGGGATAGTGGGTGACCAGAAGTTTTTCCGGCGCGTCACGCACTGCACGGGGGTTGTTGACCACCAGTGCCCGGCCCGGTCCCGTGCCATGAACATGCTCCAGGAGATGGGTGCCGGTGATGTAGGCCATGTCGAAGGGCGGGTCCTGGCGCATCAGGATCACGTCCATATCGCCCAGATCGACGCGCTCGGGCTCTCCGAACAATGCGTGATTACCCTGGACGCGCTGCACTTTTACGGGGCGGACCTGTGCGGTCAGGCGCTGGCGCCGTCCGCCGTCAGGCTGCTGCGTGCCTTCCCTGAGGGCGAGGCTCTCGACCTGATAGACGAACAGGCTGTGTCCGCGCTCCTGTGCCTCGAGCATCATGGCGAAGGTTGAATCTCCGCTGATGCTGATTCCCTCAAGCGGATCCATCTGAACCGCGACACGGATGGAAGAAGCCATGTGAACACTCCTGACACTGCCTGTCCGGTCTGGTTCCGGAAAGAGATCTCAGGGTTTTAAAGCAGTTTCACGTCATGGCAAACGCGAAGGGGATGCTCAGGCTTCCGGATAGGAAATCTTCAGGATTTCAACCGCTGTATTGCCCCCGGGCGTCACCAGATGAAGTTCCTCACCCACGCGACGGCCCATCAGGGCACGGGCGGCCGGGGCCAGGAGGCTGATCTCTCCGCGGCTGATATCGGCCTCATCCGCGCCGATGATCGTTACGGTTGTTTCCCGGTCGTCCTCGTCCGCATAGGTGACGGTTGCACCGAAGAAGACCTGATTGCGCCGGGGCTGGTCTGCCGGTCTGACCTCGATGGCCTGTTCGATGCGTCCGGTCAGGAAGCGGATGCGCCTGTCGATCTCCCGCAGGCGCTTTTTTCCGTAGATATAATCACCGTTTTCCGAGCGGTCTCCGTTGCCTGCGGCCCAGGAGACGATTTCGACGACGACCGGGCGCGTCTTTTTCAGAAGCTCCTGCAGTTCCTCCCGCATGGCCTGAAGCCCGGTCGGGGTGATGTATCTGTGCAGATCCGGAGCACCCGTCATGGAGATACGCTGACCGTTCAGGCTGTGGGGGGATCAGCCTATTGCCAGCTGGCTGATCGCGGTGTCAACGTCCTCGAAGCTTGGCATGATGTGTCCGGGAATGTCCTTCCGTCCGATTTCCACGCTGACCTGCGGCACGTTGCCCTGCAGATGCGCCACGAGCACGGCGCGGATCAGATCGTAATAATGCGCGTCTTCCTCGACCACTGTTCTGATGCGTGTGGCGATCGGTCCGACGAGACCATAGGCGAGCAGCACGCCGAGAAATGTTCCGACCAGAGCGCCGGAGATCATCTCACCCAGCACTTCGGGCGGTTTGGAGATGGATCCCATCGTCTTGATCACGCCCAGAACGGCGGCCACGATTCCCAGAGCCGGGAGACCATCGGCGAGGGACTGCAGGCCGTGTGCGATATGCAGATCCTCGTGCAGGTTCTTCCTGAGTTCCCTGCTCATCACCTCATCCATCTGGAAGGCGTCATCCGCATTCATGGACACCATGCGGAAATAGTCGCAGATCAGGGAGCGGACGCGCTCATTATCGCGGATCTTCGGATAGGCGGCAAAAGCCGGGCTTTCCATCGGGGTCTCGACATGCGGCTCCAGAGCCGTGGCGCCCTGGGTCTGGCAGAGCCGGGACAGGAAGAACAGCAGGCAGAGCAGATCGGTATAGTCCGACTTGCTGAATTCCGGCCCCTTGAGCGCCGTCTTGAAGGCTCCGCCAACATGCTTGAGATCGTCTTTCGAGTTCGCCATCAGAAAGGTGCCGATACCGGCGCCCAGAATGGTGATCAGCTCGAACGGCATGGAAATGATCAGCGGTCCGATCGCACCGCCCGACGCCACGAAGCAGCCGAACACACAGACCAGAAGAAACCCGAAACCACCAATAACCAGCATCAGATATTTTCTCCGTTAAAGATCGTGTCAATGCGATTCATTTTTTTCCGCCTTCCTGGCATCCGTTTCATCCTTCGCGGTATTCTGTGCAGCCGGAGGTGGAAATTTTCTGTGAAGAACGAGAACGATCCGGCGATTTCCTGCGGCGGCCGGATTGTCGGGCACGGCAAGCGACGTGTCGGCCTTGCCGGACACGCTCTGCAGCCGGTCTTCGGGAAAGCCCTGACCGGACAGTTCCGCGCGTGCGGCATCCGCGCGCTGGGAGGACAGGGTCCAGTTGGAGGAGCGGTTCTTTTTCCAGGTTGCGCTGTCGGTATAGCCGTCGATGGACAGCTTTCCCGGGAGCGCCATGAGATAGGGCACGATCACCTTCATCAGCGCCTGGGCACGCGTGTTGAGGCGGGATGATCCGTTCTCGAACATCGGCTGCGCGTCGCTTTCCGCCAGCGAAATCTCAAGCCCCTCCGGTATGACCTGCACGGAAACATTGCCTGAATTTCCTGCGGCTTTCTCGATCGCATCTTTCTGACGGATCAGATTTTCCTGTTCCTTGAGAGCGGCTTCATGACTGCCCTCTCCGATCAGTTTCTGCGAGGATTCCTTGTCTCCGCCGACGGGCACGATGCGGGCGACATCCGGCTGTTCCGTCACCTCCCGGCCCGGGGACCGGTCCGGATAGGCCGGATCGGGCGTGCGGTAGATGCCGGACAGGCTGGTGTCATCTCCGCTGCCGCCCTGTTTCTGATCCGACAGAGCCGCGACATCCGGACCGAAGCCGCCGACCTTGTGATAGGGGGAGAGGAGCGTGCTTCCGGTATCGGAAAACTGCTTGTTGTCACCCATCTGTTTCGCGACGCCGGATTCCGTCGTGGCGGGTCTGTTCGAGACCGACGGGATGACCGGGGAGGCAACCGGCGCGAAGAGCGAGTTCTCCATGGGGTTGAAGAATTTCGCGATTCCCTTGCGCCGCTCTTCCGTGGTGGCGTTGATCAGCCACATCACCAGGAAGAACGCCATCATTGCCGTCACGAAATCAGCATATGCGATCTTCCACGCACCGCCGTGATGCCCGCCACCCTCTCCGCCTGAGCGGCGGACAATCACGATTTTCCGTGCGTTATCGCCGTTTTTCTTCGCCATCGACCTCTCCAAAGACAGGCCTATCGTCCGCGAAGCACCTTAAAACCCGCTTAATATCCGGGGGGCAAAATCACTCCCTGCGGAATTCGCTGCTCTGCGGCCGGGCAGATCAGGCGGTACAGCCGGTATTTTTCCGCCTCCCTGCCGCCTCTGGCCCGGGTTATCTCCTGCGGTTCCGTCACGACCCGGGCCGGGGAAACCTCCGGGGCATCACGCCGCCGCGTGCTGCGCAGAAGATAGACCGGAGTGGCAGGACGGCAGATGAATGCCGGAAACTGCAGATATTCCCAGCGGGGATCGATACCTGCGATATGTCTGCCCGGCAGTCTGAAGGCCAGTTCCGAGGCCAGACCGTATTCATCTGCCACGATGACGGCCTCCGGATCGGGGACAAGGCGGTTCAGATCCGAGGCGAGCCCGGCCCAGCCGCCGCCCTGGCGCAGGGTGATATCGAAATGCCTGTTCAGGGGAAGCATGCCGGTTGCGGCCTGCAGCAGCACGAGCACGCCGAGCGCGAATCCGGAGAGGGCCGCCGTGCGCCACCAGGACAGACCCGCGCGGACTGCGGCTATGGCGAGGAAGGGATAGAGCAGGACCGGCCAGTTGGCCTGCACCCTGTCCCCGAGGGCATGCTGCACGAAGACAAGCAGCGGCAGCAGCGTCACGCACAGGAGCAGCCGCGATACATCCGTCCGCGTGCGGATCATCGCCACGAGGCCTGCGACGAAAAAGACAAAGATCAGGGGGGTTGCGAGGCCGATCTGTCCTCCGGCCAGTTCGGACAGGAACTGTCCCGCCCGTGCCGGATGCCAGTCCCCTGCCCGGCCGCCCTGCTTGAGGAAGCTGACCCAGCCATGCCCTGCGTTCCACAGGAGCACCGGCGCTGTCAGGAGGGCGGCAAGCCCCAGTCCGGCCCAGGGCCAGACCGTGCAGAGATGCTTTCGTCCTGTCCGGGTGATCAGCGCCCACAGACCAAGCCCCGCCACGGGCAGCAGCATTGTATATTTGCTGTCGAAACCTGCGCCTGCGGCCAGACCGGCTAGCAGCCACCAGCGGGAGCGTTCCGTTGTTGCGATATGTGCACAGGCAAGCGCGAACAGCGTGACGAAAAACAGCAGCGGCGTATCGGGCGTCATCAGCGTGCTGCCCAGTCCGAGAGCCAGCGTGCCGTTCAGCAGGGCTGCGGCCCGGATACTCCGCTCCTCCTGCCCCGTGCCGGGGAAGAATCTCCTGACGGCGGCCATGACCAGTAATGTTCCGGCAAAGGCCGAGAGCGGACCGCCCAGGCGCACGCCGAGCGCCGTATCGCCGCAGAGCAGGCTTCCGGCTCGGATCCACAGGGCCACCATGAAGGGATGGTCCTGATATCCGCCCTGCAGAGACTGTGCCCAGGTGCGGTAATATGCCTCATCCGGCGTGAGCGGCAGGACGGCGGCGGCCAGGAGCCGCGCCAGCAGCAGGCCCGTCAGGATCATCAGGACCGCGCGGTCCGGAGAAGGGCGCGGAGATGTCCTGCCGTTCATTTCATGCGCCAGATCAGGACGGAGGAGACGGCATAGTTCCACACGACGCCCGCCAGTGCGCCTGCGGCCCGTGCACGGTGCCAGTGTCCTGCCTCTTCCGTGTAGAGCAGTCGGGAGACGCCGATATCGGAGGCCAGGCCCAGGGCGGAGACCAGCATGAAGCCGGCCAGACCGGCGAGAAATCTCACGCCTTTGAGCCGCCGGTCCCGGAAGGTGAAGGTGTTGTCCAGCAGGTAATTGCTCACCATTGCCGTGAGCGTGCCGCACAGCCGCGCCGGTGCCAGTGCCATGCCTGCCGCGTTCAGGCATGACATCACGCCCAGGTTCACGCCGATTCCGACCGCGCCGACCGTGGCGAAGGTCAGGAAGCGGACCGGCAGCCAGCCCCTGAAGATCCGGTCCGTGAAGAGTCCGAGGAACTGGAACAGCACCAGAATATCCAGTTTGCTCTCTCCGGCGAGGCGCGGCCGGAACACGCAGGGAATTTCCCTCACGGCGGGAGCGGCCGGGGCGGAGAGGATCACGTCCAGGAGAATCTTGAATCCCTGGCCGGACAGGCGCGGGGCGACCGCGTCGAAAAAGGACTGCCGCAGCACGAAGAATCCGCTCATCGGATCATTGAGCTGCACCGGGAGGAAAAACCGTGCGAGCCGGATGCCTGAGTCGGAGAGCATGTGCCGCCAGGCTCCGGCGAGGCCCGCATTATCCCCGCCTTCGACATGGCGGCTGCCGACTGCGATATCACAGCTTCCCGAGGCGACCGCGTCGATCATCGTCCCGAGCCGGGTTTCGTCGTGCTGGAGATCTCCGTCCATCACGGCGATGAACTCTGCCGAGGAAGACAGCGCGCCTTCGATCACGGCGCCGGACAGCCCCCGGCGTCCGATACGCCGGAGGCCGCGCACGCGTGCATCCGACCGCGCCAGATCCCGGATTTCAGAGATTGTCCCGTCCGGGGAGTTGTCATCGACGAACACCACCTCCCAGGAGCGGCCGTCCAGCGCCTTCTCAAGCTCCTGCACGAGAGGCCGTATGTTCACGGCCTCCCGGAAGACGGGCACGACGATCGTGATCTGAGGAGAGACGGCCTCCGTCCCGTTCACGGCAGCGGGCCGGGGCGCTGCAGGCTGGTGCGGATGGTCTGCAGTGTCTGGACACGCACCACGTGTGCCGCTTCGGTCAGGCGGCGGGTCAGTTCATTTTCCTGAGCCGAATCCCGCGCGGCGAGGCGGACGAGAAAATCTCCGCCGCCTCTGATCATGTGGCATTCGATGGTTTCCGGCCAGGAGGCGACCATCTGCTCGAACGCGGACAGCACGCCTTCCTTCTGACTTTCCAGTCCGATCAGCGCGAAAAGCGTGATCGGCATCCCGAGTGCTGCGGGATCGATATCGGCGTGGCAGCCGCGGATGACGCCCGCTTCTTCCAGGCGACGGACACGACGCAGGCAGGGCGGCGGAGAAATCCCCGCCCGCCGGGCAAGCTCCACATTCGTTATACGGCCATCTTCCTGCAGTTCCGCAAGAATCCGCCGGTCAACCGCGTCCAGTTCCGTCACGTCCGACCTCTGTTCTGACATGCACGATCCCGGGATATCACACCGGCCGGTCCGTACCTGCGGAGATATAGGGCAATCGCAGACGGCGTGCAAAAGGGGCGCGGCGCCTGCTCCGGGGAGCGGGCTGCCGCACTCCGCGGGGTGGAATCAGCCGGTGATGAAGGCGAGGATATCCCGGTTGATGACATCGGCATGTGTCGTGTGCATTCCGTGGGGATATCCGGGATATATCTTCAGCGTGCTGTTGCTGAGCAGCCTGTCCTGCAGAAGGGCCGCGTTTTTATAGGGCACGACCTGGTCGTCATCTCCCTGCAGGACCAGCACCGGCACCGTGATGGCTTTCAGATCTTCTGTCTGATCGGTTTCCGAGAAGGCGCGGATACCTTCGTACTGTGCCTTTGCGCTGCCGGCCATGCCCTGACGCCACCAGTTGCGGATCGTCCCTTCGGACACGTCCGCGTCCTTGCGGTTGAAGCCGTAGAAGGGACCGCTGGCGACATCGAGGAAGAACTGCGCGCGGCTGTCGGCCAGACCGGCGCGCAGTCCGTCGAGTATTTCAATCGGGGCTCCTTCAGGGCTGCGTTCCGTGCGGACCATCAGCGGCGGGACCGAGCTGATCAGAACGGCCATGGCCACGCGTCCCTGTGGCTGCCCGTACTGCGCGACGTAGCGGGCGACCTGTCCGCCTCCGGTGGAGTGCCCGATATGAACTGCATTCCTGAGATCCAGATGTTCGGCGACGGCGGATGCATCGGCTGCATAATGATCCATATCGTGCCCTTCGCTCACCTGGGCGGAGCGTCCGTGGCCTCTGCGGTCATGCGCGATCACGCGGTAGCCCTTATCCAGGAAGAACAGCATCTGCGCGTCCCAGTCATCGGCGCTGAGCGGCCATCCGTGATGGAAGACGATCGGGCGGGCCTCTTCCGGGCCCCAGTCCTTGTAGAAAATCTCCGTTCCGTCGGATGTCGTGATGAATGGCATCTCATGTCTCCTTATCTGTCGGCAGGGGTATGATTCAGACGCTGTCCCGAAAGGAAAGTTCGGATTCAGGGGGGGGATTTTATTCCCTCTCTGGCGACGGAGAGCGGGCTGACGGGCGGGGCGGAGGAATATGTATGTCCGTTCGCGCTGAGGTATATCCGCGGCTTTCAGGTCCACGTTCTTCCGGGCGGCGGATCAGGCCTCTCCCTTGTGCAAACTCCCCTGCGGCGTCATATCCGCACTCACATCATATGTTTCAGATCACGGGAGGGCCGCCGGATGGGCCAGACACATACAACCGATCTTCTGATTATCGGCGCGGGTCCGGCCGGATATACCGCTGCGATCTATGCCGCGCGCGCTAATCTCTCCCCTGTTCTGATTGCCGGAATGCAGCCGGGCGGGCAGCTGATGATCACCACCGATGTCGAGAACTATCCGGGTTTTGCCAGCGCCGTGCAGGGGCCGTGGCTGATGGAGCAGATGTCGGCCCAGGCGGAGCATGTCGGCACGAAAATCGTCTATGATCTGGTGACAACGGTGGATTTCACCTCCGGGGCGCCGTTCCGGATCGAAACCGATGGCGGGGATACCTGGATGGCCCGTTCGGTGATCATTGCCACCGGCGCGCAGGCCCGCTGGCTTGGTCTGCCGAACGAGAAGCGGCTTCAGGGTGCGGGCGTGTCCGCCTGCGCGACCTGCGACGGGTTCTTTTTCCGTGGCAAAAAGGTGGTCGTGATCGGCGGTGGTAATACAGCCGTTGAGGAGGCGCTTTACCTTACGCATCACGCGGATCATGTCACGCTGATCCATCGCCGTGACACGCTGCGTTCGGAAAAAATCCTGCAGGACCGTCTTGCGGCCAATCCGAAAGCGTCCGTGCTGTGGAACAAGGTTGTGACGGATGTACTGTCCGGCGGGACGCCTGAGGCCGTGACCGGTGTGGAGCTGCGCGATACCGTCACGGGAGAAAGTTCCGTGCTGGAGACCGACGGCGTGTTCGTCGCGATCGGCCATGCTCCCACGACGGAGCTTTTCCGCGGACAGATCACCCTGGATGCGGAGGGGTATATCGTGACGCAGCCCGGGACCCCGCGCACATCCGTTCCGGGTGTTTTTGCCGCGGGAGACGTGCAGGACAAGGTGTATCGTCAGGCTGTCACGGCGGCCGGAACCGGGTGCATGGCCGCGCTTGATGCGGAGCGTTTCCTCGCCGGGCTTCTGCACGGCTGAGCCGGGTGCGGGTCATTCCGCACAGTTTATATCGCTTATCTGCGCTTTACCGGGTCAGGGTAACTTGACCTGAATCAAGACATCCTGCACGTCTTGCAGAAGTTCTGTGCCACCGCGTTACGTGCATGTCGGGAGCCCGTCCGGATGCATCTGCTGCATGGCATGTCCGGGGGAAGTAACATGGGTGCATCGGGGGATGGTCATCAGGTGGACTGGGATAAGCTGCGTATTTTTCACGCCGTTGCCGAAGCGGGCTCCTTCACGCATGCCGGTGACTCACTCAATCTGAGCCAGTCTGCCGTCTCCCGGCAGATTTCCGCGCTGGAAGACGCGCTTCAGGTGCCTCTTTTCCACCGTCATGCCCGCGGGCTTATCCTGACGGAGCAGGGAGAGACCCTGAACCAGACGGTCCGGGAAGTCTTTGCCAAGCTGGAAGTGACGCAGACTCTTCTGACGGAGAGCAAGGAGCGCGCGGCGGGGCGGCTTCGTGTCACGACCACGACGGGTTTCGGAAGCTGCTGGCTGATGCCCCGGATGCACAAATTCATGGATATGCATCCGGACATCTCGATCACACTGATCCTGGAAGACAATGATCTTGATCTGAGCATGCGCGAGGCGGATGTTGCCGTGCGGATGCATGCACCGCGCCAGCCGGATCTGATCCAGCGCCATCTGTCGGACTTCCCGCTCGCGGTCTATGCCGCGCCGTCCTACATTGAGAAACACGGTGCGCCGCAGAGCTGTGAGGAGCTGGAGGGCCATACGTTCGTGGCGTTCGGCGGCTATCACCCTCCGGTACCGCATATCAACTGGCTGCTCGAGACCGGGATGCCGGAAAATACGCGCCGTGCTGCGCGTCTTGAGGTGAACAGCATGGCCGCCATGGCCGATGCCATCGCTGCCGGTCTGGGGATCGGTTCGATTCCCGGTTATGCCGCACAGGAATATCCGGAGCTGGTCAAAATCCTCGACACGGTTCCGCCGCCGTCCGTAGAGGCCTATTTCGTCTATCCGGAGGAGCTGCGGAGTTCCAAGCGGGTTTCCGTTTTCCGGGATTTCCTGACTGCGGAAATGGGTCTGCGCAGCTGATCTGAAACGGATCTCATACTTCCTGCGCTGCCGGGCAGACCGGCACCGGGAGTATGGCCGTTTTATGGAGTATGGCCGTTTTATATTGAGGAACGGGAGGCGGCCCTCCCTTCCGTCCTTCTTCAGGCGGTTTTCTCTCCGGCGGGATCCCAGGTCTTCAGGAACGCTCTGAGGGCTTCATCCGGTCTGCCGAGTGTTACTTCCAGCGTGACGTACAGGTTTCCGGCCTCATGCTTCCCGTGTGCCGGGACGCCCTTGCCGCGCAGGCGCAGCACGGAGCCGGTGTCCGATCCTTCCGGAACATTCATCTTCACGGCACCCGAGGGCGTGGGAACCGTGATCGGCCCGCCCAGTACCGCTGTTTTCAGTCCGACGGGCAGACGGGTCCGCAGATCCTGGCCTTCGCGTGTCCAGTTCCGGTCCGGCATGACCGTGACGGTGATCAGCGCGTCTCCGGCCGGGCCGCCGCGCATCCCCGGCTCTCCTTTCCCGCGCAGGCGCAGGGTTCTGCCGTCTTCCGTGCCGGGCGGAATTTTCACATCCAGCGTGGCGCCGCCGGGCAGGCTGACCCTTGTCGTGGTGCCGTTGACGGCGTCCATGAAGCTGATGCTGATCTGATACGGTCGGTCCGCGCCGCGCTCCGGTCCGCCCTGACGGCGTCCTGCGTTGCGTCCGAACATGCCGTTGAGGATATCGCTCAGATCGTCCTGGGAAAATCCGCCACCCGAGCTGCCGCCTCCGGCGCGGAAGCCGCCGAACCCGCCCCCGAAACCGCCTGTGCCCGCTCCGGCGAAAGGACCGCGTTCCTGGCCGGATTCATCGATCTCTCCACGGTCGAACCGCCCCCGGCGTTCCTCATCGGACAGGATATCATTCGCGGTGTTCAGTTCCTTGAATTTTTCCTCTGCCTCCTTGTTGCCCGGATTGAGATCCGGGTGCCATTTCCTGGCCTGATTACGGTAGGCCTTACGAATCTCGTCCTGACTGGCCGATCGTCCGACACCGAGAATGTCGTACGGATTCCGGGCGCTCATCCTTCGTCTCCCGGCACGCTCTCGGCTGCGACCTGCGGTCCGAAATCCATCGTATCAAGAAGCGAGAGCAGGACGGCGACGGAGACGTCCGGGGTAATTCCGGCGGCTGCGGCGTCGCTGACCAGCTTTTTCAGGCCCGGTTTCAGAAAATCTTCTGCCGGTGTTGCTGTCATAAATGTTACTCCTCTGGACCGGCATGGCTGACTGTCGTGCAGGGCCGGTCCGATTTTTTACGTTGAGCACGCGTTCTATAAATAATAGGAACCCGGACGAAACGGTTCAATGAGACGGGTCCGGGGAATATGACGCAGGAAGACGGAAAAAGATGAACGAAACGCTTCTGGCGCTCTCCCTCCTGGCTGTCACCGGGCTGACGGGCGTTGCGGCCCGGCTTCTGAAGCTGCGGGTTCCGATGCCTCTGCTGCAGATCGCGGCGGGGACTGTCGCGAGTCTGGCGGGGCTGCATGTGGGGCTCGACAGCGAACTGTTCCTGCTTCTCTTCATCCCTCCGCTTCTGTTTCTTGATGCCTATCGTATTCCCATGCGTGAGTTCGGGGAGCTGCGCGGCATCATCATCACCATGGCCGTGGGGCTTGTCATTCTCAGTGCCATCGGCGGCGGGTATTTCCTCCACTGGCTGATGCCTCCCGTTTCCCTGGCCGCGGCCGTTGCGCTGAGCAGTGCCATCTCTCCGACGGATGCCGTTTCTGTCGGCGGGATTCTGGGCGGGCGTGCACCGGCACGGCTGACGCATATCCTGCGCGGGGAGGCTCTTCTGAACGATGCCTCCGGCCTTGTCTGCTTCAAATTTGCCGTGGCGGCCGCCACGACCGGCGTCTTCTCGCTGCGGGAGGCGTCCGGTAATTTTCTCTGGGTTGCGCTTGGCGGGATCGCGGTTGGCATCATCGTATGCTGGGTCATCTCGCGCATCGAGGTCTGGATGCTTCATCATGGCTATGATGACCCGTCCAGCCACTCCCTGCTGGCCCTGATGATTCCCTTTGCCATCTATCTTGCTGCTGAATCGGTCGGGACGTCCGGCATTCTTGCCGTTGTTGCCGGAGGTGCCACGCTGCGGCTTTCAGGCGTGATGAACGAGACGCAGATCGAGACGCGGATGCGCGCCACCGTCATCTGGGACATGGTCTCCTTTACGCTCAACGGCCTTGTTTTCCTGATGCTTGGTCTGCAGCTTCCGGAGATGGTGCGGGAAGCCCAGGAGGTTTCCCATTCCTATGGCATGGGCCCGTGGGTGCTGCCGGTTGCCATGGTGGCCCTGCAGGTCGTGCTGATCCTGATCCGTCTTATCTGGGTCAGCGGTTCTTCCGTCGTCCGGCATCTTTACGCCCATATGCGTCACCGGCCTGCCATTCTGCCGACCTGGCGCGAGAAGCTGATCCTAGCTCTGGCCGGGCCGCACGGAACCATCACGCTGGCCGCCATTCTGACCCTGCCGCCGGCCACGGAGTTTCCGACGCGCACGCTGCTCGTCACGCTGGCTGCGGGTGTGATCATCTGCTCCCTGGTGTTTGCCAGCGTCACCCTTCCTGTCGTGCTCCGGCTGATCCCGATGGAGAACGGCACCAGCGATGCCCAGAAGGAGCTGGACAACACCCGTATCGTGCTTGTCAGATCCGCCATCTCAGCCCTTCAGGAGGAAGCCGCGCGGCAGCAGAACGAGGAGACGCCGGACGAGGCCGATAAGGCGCATGCCCATGCCATTCCGCTGCTTCTGCAGGAATATCAGGAGGCGCTTCAGGCTCTGGACAATCAGGCGGACGATATGGATCACCAGCGTTCCGGCGCCATCCGGAACAAGCGGGCGGAGCTTGCCATCCGTCTGCGCCTGCTTCGTGTCCAGCGTCGTGTCCTGCGGGATCTTCTGCATGACAGGGAGATCAATGATGAGACCGAGCGTCTTCTTTCCCTGCAGCTCGATCTGCACGAGCAGGAACTGAAAAACGAGGTTTCTGCCATGCCGCGCACGCCCGACGGTCTGCACGCATCGGATACGAACCTGAAAAACGCATGATATGCGGCGACTGATCTTTACACTGCCCTGTCTGTTCCTGATTCTCGACTGGCTCCTGCCACTGTCGTTTCCTATGGCCGTTGCGCTGCCCGCAGCCGTTGTGATGCTGGCCGCCTCACAATATTATTTCTGGAGCAGGCTTTCTTCCGGCTCCATGCTCAATCCGGAACTTCCCCGGCTGCTCATCATTTTTTTCAACTGGGCGCTGGGATGGATCTTTACCCTTACGCTGCTGCAGATTTGTCTTGATATCGCAGTTCTTCCTGTCGCGCTGGCGGAATGGAGACCGGTCTTCATTCCCTCCGTCCTGCGTGAAGCTGCGGGTCTGCTGGCCGGGCTGATCGCGGCGGTGAGCGTGAGGTCAGCCATCCGTGTTCCGCCGGTTCGCGACGTCAGCATTACGATCCCCGGTCTTGATCTCGCCTTTGACGGATATCGTCTGATCCAGCTTACGGATCTGCATCTCTCGCGTCTGTTTACTGCTTCCTGGGCCCGGAAGGTCGTGGAGCGTACGAATGCGGCCGGGGCGGATCTTATTGTCATCACCGGCGACTTTATCGATGGCCCCGTGAGCGCACGGGCAGAGGCTGTTGCGCCTCTGAAGAACCTGACGGCCCCGGACGGTGTTCTCGCCATACCGGGAAATCATGAATATCTGTCCGGTTATGGTTCATGGATACAGCATCTTTCCGGTCTGGGCCTGCATCTGCTCCTGAACGCGCATGAGACCATTACGCGGGGTGAGGCTCGTCTGGTGATTGCGGGCGTTACCGATCTTTCTGCCGCGCGCCATCATGAGGCTCCGCCTGATCTGGCGGCCGCGCTGGCGGGCCGTCCGGACAATGCGGCTGTCGTGCTTCTGGATCATCAGCCCCGCAATGCCCGGGCTGCTCCGGCGTATGGCGTTGCCCTGCAGCTTTCAGGGCATACGCACGGGGGCATGGTCCGGGGGCTCGACCGTATTGTTGCGCGCGCCAATAACGGGTTTGTCTCCGGGCGCTACAGTATTGGTGATATGACGCTTTATGTCAGTAACGGAACCGGTCTCTGGCCGGGTTTTGCACTGCGTCTTGGCGTTCCTTCGGAAATTACCCGGTTTCATCTGCTGGCGGGCTGATTTTTTCGAAAACAGTCCGCAGTCCTGTATAGAAAACCATACAGAATGCTTCCTGACCGGAAAATATTGTGGCACTGCAGAGTGATTATGTCTGCCCTGTCTGGTGGGGAGTATTCTTCATGTATCGTATTTTTTTTCAGGTCATGGTGTGTTTTCTGTCTCTGTGGGCAGTGCAGGCGAGAGCGGATTCTTCTCGTATGCTGACTGACGGGATGACTAAAATCACCCTTAACAAAGATGGTGTCAGGTACAGTCTTACGTTCATTCCTCCTTCACCCACTCCAGCCGGAGAACCTCCCCTCCTCAATACGGCAATTGTTTTTAAGCTGGAGAATGTTGGCTACCCATCTCTTGAAACACAAGGACAAGTTTTGGGCCAGCTACTGGATCAACTAAATACCAAAATTCCCCTTCCTCCTGAATTCCACGTCTTTTTCGGAGATACAAAAGAAACACTAGGTTCTGTTGACAAAAGATCTTCTCAGACTGGCTTGGACGTGATTCAACGCTGGTCTTTACGGAGACCTGTGGAT
>NZ_JAJJND010000020.1 GCF_029759835.1 Acetobacter sp. AN02 | reverse complement strand
TGATCAGCATCCTGTGAATCACATTTTTAGCCCAATGGGTACCCCGTGAGTCTGATCAAGAAACGGTTGGTATTACGGATAGCGGGCGGGCTGCACGGCGCGGATATCCTCCGCGATCCGGTCAGCCGCTTCACCGAGCAGCCTGCTGAAAGCCGTCACGAAAGCCTGGGTACTGCCGCCCGCAGGTGCCGTCAGACGCACAAGACGGCCCGGGGACGGTGCCTTATCCGACGCCCTCTTGATCGTATACTGCATTTCCAGAATCGCCGTGCCGGACCCGTCGCGCGTGAAGCGACGGATCACGGACTCGACGACAAGGGCCGCCGTGCCGCCCATTCCGTCCGCCTGGGAGAAGACCGTGCTGCCCGGAAGACGCCCGGTCAGATCGGATGTCAGCGCGTGGCCGATCTCCATGCCCAGCGCCTCGCTCCAGGCATCGGAGGAGGAGATCTTCAGGCGGCTGCCCGTATCCGCAAGGACGATCCGGTCACGATCCAGCCCCTGCGGAACGGCGGGGGTCAGCACCTCGACCGTTGCCGGACCGCCCGCAATGGCCGATCCCGGCACGGCGGACAATGTCCAGACGGACGGATCGGAGGATGAGCAGGCCGTCAGACCGGCTGTCAGGCCCGCGGCAAGCACTGCGGGCAGAGTTCTGCGGAAAATCCTGCGAAAATGCGTCATGTCTCAGCGTCCGGTGACCAGAGAGGAAGGATGATTGGTGAGATAGGTCGTCATCAGACGGAGTGAGCGCGCCGCACCGGACAGCTGCGTCACCATGCCCTGCAGACTGCGGCCGAAACTTCCCTCGGACCCATAGCCCGCCAGCAGCAGATTGGCGTTTGCCAGCGTCTGATCAAGCTCGCGCGACATCTCGGGCAGGCGCGCCAGAAGAGGATCGACCCCCTTGCGGGTATCGGCCAGAAGCGCGTTGAGATGCTTCAGCGAATCCCGCATCTGCACCAGAGCCTCCTTCACCTCAGGACTGTTGATCCGGGCATCGGCATGCGCCAGCAGGCTGCCGGCGCTGTTGCCGATCTGCTCGAACGGAATGGCCGAGAGCTTGTCCGTCAGGGCCGAGACGGACTCCATAATGCCGTCCATGCCCCCAGCCTGGCCCGGAAGCACCAGATCGCGGCCCTCCATATAGGCCTCCTCAGTCTTCGTCTTCTTCACGAAGCCGAGCGACACCTGCATCTCACCCGTCAGGAAACTGGTGTTCTGCGCGGAAGCCCGCAGGCCGAGCTTCACCTGCTGCCTGAGCATCTGCATGATATCCACGTCACGCAGCTGGTCCGGCGTGAAGATCCGCTCCGGCTGGATCTCCATCCCGACACGCACGCGGGACTCGCCCGTCTTGGTGTTCACGAGCAGACGGACATCCGTGATGGAACCGACCTGAATGCCGAACATCGTCACGGGGCTGCCCGTCGTCAGGCCGCTGACGGAGCTGGAGAAATAGGTCGCGACCGGAATCCGCTGGTGATAGGCCGCAGCGGCCGCCGCATCCTTGTCGCTGTAGAGCCGGAACACGGTATGCGCCGGGGCCGGATGCTCCTTCTGCCCGTCATCCGCCAGACCGAACGCGATTCCGCCCGCAAACAGCGCCTCGAAGGACTGGATCTGAACACTCAGCCCGCCTGAACCCATCCCGATCTTCACGCCCGAGACGTTCCAGAAACGCGTATCCGCACGCAGATAGCTGTCATAGGGCGCACGGACGAAGAAATCGACCAGGATCGGCCCGCGCCCGCCCGGCGGCAGGGTGTAGTCCAGAACCTCTCCCACATCGACATCGCGGAAAAAGACCTGCGTCCCCGGCCCGAGAGAGCCGATCGCATCCGTCACGAGCGTATAGGTCCGCCCCGGCTGGCCGGACTGCACGCCCGGCGGTCCCTCAAGCCCGCGGAAATGGGTCGAGGGCGGGCTTTCGCCGGGCGGGCCGGGATCGAACGCGATATAGGCGCCCGAAAACAGCGTATCGAGACCGGATACGCTCGCCCCGTTGATCCGCGGACGCACCACCCAGAACTTCGCCTTCTCCGTCAGGAGAGACGCAGCCTCCGAGTTCATGTGCACCCGCACCTCAACCTGCTTCATGTTTTTCGCAAGGCTGATGGAGGTCACGGTACCCAGCGTCACCGCACGGTTCTTCACCTGCGTCTGACCACTCGTCAGCCCGTCGGCCGTATCGAAAATCAGGACAATGTCCGGCCCCCGCTCGGCCAGACTCTTCCAGCCGAGATATCCCGCCACCAGAACGGCAACGATGGGAAAGACCCAGACAAAGGAGAAGCGGGCTTTCTTGACTTCCGCCTCGGACAGATCGTTGTCCTGACCGGAGGATGAAGGCGTATTCTGGTCACTCACGCGCGTGCGGGCTCCCTGCTGATTTCTGCTGCATCCTGATTTTCCGCATCCGGGTGCGACTTCTTCCCGGAAGAGGAAAAGACCTGTCCGTTCTTCCCCGCCACATCCCACATGAGACGAGGATCAAACGCAGAGGCCGCGAAGATAGTGATAATAACGACGGCGGCAAAGGAGACGACACCGCCATTGGCGCTGATGCTGGCAAGATTGCTGAACCGCACCATCGCCACGAGAATCGAGATCATGAACACGTCGATCATGGACCAGCGGCCGATCAGCTCGATCACGCGATAGAACCGGGTCCTGAAAACCAGCGCCCGGTCCGAATGCCAGTGAATCCCGATCAGCATCCAGCTCAGCCCGAGAATCTTGGCAACCGGAACGGTGATGGACGCAAACAGGACCAGCAGGGCCAGCGGAATCATATCCGCCTGCCACAGCTCGACAACGCCGTTCATAATCGTATGCCCCGACCCGTGCCCCAGCTTGATGACTGTCATGACCGGCATGAGATTGGCCGGAACATAGAAGATCAGCGCCGCCAGCAGCAGCGCCGTCGTCCGGTTGAGGCTGTCCGGCTTGCGGCGGCGCACCTGATGACCGCATCGCGGACATTTCGCCACCACACCCGTGAGGGAAACAGGCTTCGGAAACACACCGACAAGGCCGCAGAAGCTGCATGACGCCATATGCGTCGCAGGCGGCAGCGCCCCGTCCTCGGGCGTGATCTGCCGCACCGGAACACTCTGCCCGTCCGGCAGCGTGACGGTCTTCATGATCCTGCGGTGCCGCCAGAAAAGATTGCTGTCCAGCGTCTGGTCCGTCGCCGCCATGCTGATCATCAGCGCGCCGATCATGTAGGTTGCAGGTCCCACATCCACATACGCAAGATCGACCAGCTTGGTATAGGCCACCAGCACGCCGAGGATATAGACCTCCATCATCGACCAGGGCCGCAGCCGCTCATACCATTTGAGCAGCGCGGGCGCCCAGCGCGGCAGGGACGGACGCCGCGCCGTCAGCAGGATCAGCGCCATCAGCGCGATCACCGCTCCTGGCGCGAACACCGTCGCAAGCCCCACCAGAACGCTCAGCGGCCCCCAGCCCTCATGGAAAAGCTCCAGAGGCCCGGTGATCAGAACCACCGTCCGTTCCCGGCCATAGAGATTGAGCGTCATCAGGGAGGTGAACAGCACGCCCAGATACAGCGCGGCGGACGTGATGCAGAATGCCAGCGGGAGCGAGACCGGACCGGAGCGGTTGCGCCGCACCAGCGTCTGCCCGCAGCGGGAGCAGGACGCGATCCGGTTATCGTCGATGCGGCCGAGCTTCTGATAAAGCCCGCAGCACGGACATTCCGCCACGTCGCGCAGCACCAGCGTCTCGAACGGCGCCGCGCGATATCCCGGAAGCTCCTCCGCAATCCGCTGCACAGGATCCGGGGTGACATCAGATCTGGGTTCGGATGACATACCGGGCGTGTGACCTCCGCATCTTTCCTGAGCAGCCGGAAGATCCGGCCTCCGTTCTGAATAAACGGAAAAGAGAAAGAATTTTAAAACAGGTCGGTAAAAATATGTCCAGCAGACCTGCCGGACAGCCGATATGTGTCTGGCACGCGGCTGCGGTTTTTTACCCGACCGGACAACATATTTTACGAAGGGGAGGCCCCGCGGCGGGCGCGTGGTGCCGGCGAAGAGATTCGAACTCCCGACCCCATCATTACGAATGACGTGCTCTACCAACTGAGCTACGCCGGCACACGGAGCGCCTGATACGCAGATTCCCGGCCTGCGTCAAGAGGAAGCGCAGACACAATGCCCCCATACCGCCCGGCCACGTCACCTTGCCATCATCCGCACACATCCTGCATCCTGCGCGCTTCCGGAATGCAGGAATCCGATGTCTGATCAGAAGAAACAGCCCCCCGCACCCGGTCCGGAAGAAGCCTTTCTGCTGACCGATCTCTACCCGGATGCGGCAGCCCTGCTCGGACACCGGCAGCCGCCGCTGGATGAAGTCCGGGACGAATGTTTTGTCGTTCTTGATGCCAATGTGCTTCTGCTGCCGCTGGAATTCAGCAAGGCCTCCGTGGAGGCGACGGAAAAAATTTATAAAAAGCTTGCAGAGAAAAAGAAGCTTGTCGTTCCGGGGCAGGCCGTCCGGGAGTTTTACAAAAATCGCGGCAGGAAACTGGCAGATATTGCGCAGGTTCTCGAAACCTCCATCGAAAGGGCGAAAACACCGGTCTTTGAAAAATCCTCCCCGCTTCTGGAAAATGATCCGGATTATGCCGCCGCCCGGGAGGCCGGAAAGGAGTACGTCCGGAAAGGGAAAGAGCTTGCCGAGAGTCTTTCAAAAGTCATTCAGCGGCTGAAGAAGAATATCGGCGATGATCCCGTCTCAGCTCTCTATCGCAGGGTTCTGAGCGGCTGCGTAAAGGAATTCAGCTTTTCCGAGAACAGTTCAGAGGACCATTCACGCGCAGGGCTGATCCGGGAATGTGCCCGGCGGGCGAAGCTGCAGATCGCTCCGGGGTATAAGGACAGCGGAAAGGATGATGGCGGCATCGGGGATTTTCTGATCTGGAAAACGATCCTGCAGGAAGCCGCCACCCGCAGGATTCACTGTATTTTCGTGACGGAGGAACAGAAAGCTGACTGGTGGATCAGGAAAAACGGCGCGTTTCAGCCGCGCCCCGAACTGCTTGATGAATATCGTCGCTGTTCAGGAGGGAAATCGCTTTATCTCCTGCCCTATTCGGGACTGACGGAAATTTTCGGTACCGAGGAAAATATTGTCGAGCAGATTAAGGAAGCGGAGAAGAATAATTCCAAGGATATTTCCCTAAATGATAAAATATCTTTATTAAAGTTAGAATTAGACGATATAAAAATAAATATAAAAGAAACTGAACACCGAAGAAATTTACTTTATAAATCTTCTAGATTAGATAGTATATCATCTGAATATTTCAACAGAGATTCCTATAATTTAGATCGATTATATGGTAAACTCACGCACATGAGAGCAAAATTGGAAAAACAACTAGCTCATCTCAAGGAACAGGCCGTCACTTCCTCCTTGCCGCGCCCATAAGCGTCTTCATCCGCGCCACCACGGGGGCGAGGCCATCGAAAACGGCTTCCCCGATCAGGAAATGTCCGATGTTCAGTTCCCGGATCTGCGGCAGGGCTGCAACGGGGGCCACATTTCCAAAGCTCAGCCCGTGTCCGGCGTGAACCTCCAGACCAAGCTCCGCCGCCAGTCGCGCCGCCTCTTTCAGCCGCTCCATCTCTCCGTCCGCTCCGGCAGCCCAGGCCCCGGTATGCAGTTCCACGACGGACGCCCCGACGGCGGCGGCGGCACGGATCTGGACCGGGTCCGGGTCTATAAAGAGAGAAACACGTATTCCGGCGTTTTTTACCCGGGTAATATACGTCAGAAGCTGCGCCTGACTGCCCGCCACATCCAGCCCGCCTTCCGTCGTCACCTCCTCGCGCCGTTCGGGAACGATACAGCAGGCATGGGGCCGGAGCGTCTCGGCCAGGGAGACCATCTCCTCCGTCGCGGCCATCTCCATATTGAGCGGCACGGACAGCTCCCGGCGCAGACGGACGAGATCCTCATCACGGATATGCCGCCGGTCCTCGCGCAGATGCGCCGTGATGCCGTCCGCGCCGCCGCGCACCGCCTCGTGCGCCGCGCGAACCGGATCGGGGTGGGCGCCGCCACGCGCATTCCGCAGGGTGGCGACGTGATCGATATTCACGCCAAGACGGACGGGCGGCACCAGGGCGGAGGAGGCCGTTTTCTTCTTTCCGAACATCATCTGTCTGCTCCTCCGTTTTTTCTGTATCCTGTTGCTCTGTATCCGGCCATCTGCCATGCAAGCTGCAGGGCAGAGATCAGGCTTTCCGGGCTGGCGGTTCCCTGCCCTGCGATATCGAAGGCCGTGCCGTGATCCGGAGAGGTCCGCACAATCGGCAGGCCGAGTGTCACGTTCACGCCGTGCTCCATATCGAGCGTCTTGAGCGGGATCAGCGCCTGATCATGATACATGCATAAAGCCGCATCATAGCGCGCACGCGCGGCCGGTGTGAACATCGTGTCCGGCGGCAGCGGACCTGTCACGTCCATGCCCTCAGCCCGCAGCGCCGCGATGGCCGGAGCGATCAGCGTTTTCTCTTCCGTGCCCATCAGACCGTTTTCCCCCGCATGGGGATTGAGGCCCGCCACGGCCAGGCGCGGCTGCGCGATGCCGAAATCCCGGCGCAGCGCCTCTGCCGTGGTCCGTCCCGCGGCGATGATGGCGTCTGTCGTGAGGCTGTCGAGCGCATCCCTGAGAGAAACATGGATCGTAACGGGCACGACGCGCAGTTCCGGCCCGGCAAGCATCATCACCTCCCGGCCCGGCACGCGGCACAGTTCGGCCAGAAATTCCGTATGGCCCGGATGGCGGAACCCTCCGGCGCTGAGCACGGCCTTGCTGATCGGGCAGGTGACGACGCCGGAAGTCTGCCCGGTCTGCGTCAGCGTGACTGCGCGCATGATGCTCTCGATAATGACCGGGGCGCTGGCCGGATCGGGCCGCCCCGGGGAAACCGGCTGCGCGAGGTTCAGATTAATGACCGGCAGGGCTTCGCAGAACAGATCACCGATCCCGGACGGGCGGCTGATTTCCTCCGCCGGGAGGTCTTCAGGCAGTGCATCAACGGGGCCGATCCAGACGAAGGCCGGGCCGGTCTGACGCAGCCTGCGCCAGGCCTTCGCCGTGATTTCCGGCCCGATCCCGGCCGGATCACCCATAGTCAGGGCGAGCGGGGGCAGAATGTCTGTCATGCGCTGCCTTTTCCCAGGGCGGCAAGAATCCGCACCCAGGAGCGGATGCCTTTATGGAAGGAGGTCAGGTCGTATTTCTCATCGGGGGAGTGAATCCGGTCGTCATCCAGCCCGAATCCGACAAGCAGGGAGTCGAGGCCGAGGATGCGGCTGAGATCTCCGACGACGGGGATGGAGCCTCCGCAGCCGATCACGGCGGCTTCGGTGTTCCACTCGTCCCTAAGCGCCGCAAGGGCAAGCTGCAGGGCGGGCAGCGTACCGGGCACGGTGCTGGCCCGGGAACCGCCATGGGCGTGGAATTCCGCCGTGCAGTCCGCAGGGATGCGGTCCGTGATGAAGCTCCGCAGCGCCGTGCGGATGGCCTCAGGGTCCTGCTCTCCCACGAGGCGGAAGGAGATTTTCGCCGTTGCCCGTGCCGGGATGACGGTTTTGAAGCCTTCCTCGGTATAGCCGCCGGTGATGCCGTTGATCTCGCATGAAGGCCGCGCCCAGGTCTGCTCCAGGGCGGAATATCCCTGTTCTCCGGCAGGGTGGCTCAGTCCGACGCCGCCCAGCATCTCCGCATCCGACGGGCCGGTCTTTTTCCACAGATCGCGGATCTCCCGGGAGATTTCCGGAACGCCGTCATAAAATCCCGGCAGCGTGACGCGACCGGTCTGCGGGTCGCGCAGCCCCGCAATCACGTCGCACAGAATCTGCAGCGGATTAGCGGCCGCGTTGCCATACATACCGGAATGGAGATCGCGTGCGGCGGCACGGATCGTCACTTCCTCGGCACACATGCCGCGCAGCATGGTCGTAATTGCCGGGCGGTCCGGGGCGAGCATGCCGGTATCGCAGATCAGCGCGACATCGGCTTTGAGTTCATCACGATATGTCTCAAGGAAGGGCGGGAGATTCTCGCCGCCGGATTCCTCCTCCCCCTCGATCACCATCGTCACGCTGACCGGCAGCGCCCCGTCCGCAGCAATCAGGGCGCGGCAGGCCTCGATAAAGGTCATGACCTGGCCCTTGTCGTCGGCGGCACCGCGCGCGACGATTTCCTTCGTACCGTCCTCACGGGTTTTCAGAACGGGTTCGAACGGAGCGGAGTGCCACAGGGAGATCGGATCGACAGGCTGCACGTCGTAATGGCCGTAGAACAGCACATGCGGGGCGCCATCCGGGCCGGGCCGGTGTGCCAGCACGATCGGGTGACCCGGGGTTGTCCGGGCTTCGGCCTTAAATCCGAGCGAGGTCAGATCCTGCACCAGCCAGTCCGCGGCGGCGCGGCAGTCTGCCGCATGGGCGGGCTGGGTCGAGACGGAGGGAATCCGCAGAAAGGCAAAGAGCCGTTCGAGACTCTTCTCAAGCATGTCATCCGCGTGATGAAGTGCTGTTTCCGTTCCGGCCATTATCCTGCTCCCCGCTTCGATACGGGAGGCAGTTTACAGTATCCTTCCTGAAACGGAAAAGCCGGAGCGCAGGCCCCGGCTTTCATGACTGTCCCGATGTGGTGCGGGCCTATTTCGCGGCGTGCAGTTTGAGCACCCACAGGCGGGCGATCTGCTTTGCGCCGTTATCACCCCCGACCGTGTTGAGGGTCGTGATCGCATCCTGCATCCGTCCGCCATCCATCTGGGCAAGTCCCAGATGCAGGCGGGCGATATTCGGATCGGTCTGGCCTTTCGTGATGCCTTCCTTGATCAGGCCGATGCCCTTATCGGTCTGGCCATACAGGACATAGTTATAACCCGCGATGATCAGCGCGTTGCCGCTCGGGGCTTTTGCCGCTTCCGCCGCATCTGCATCGAGCGAGGCTTTCTTCTCATCGGTCCGCTTGACGACAAGAGCTTTCAGACGGGCCTCGCGCGCGGCACCGGCGTCCTTGCCCAGAGCACCCTGCTTATAGCCCTTGTTCATCAGATTCAGACCGAGCTGGGGCAGACCCGCCTGCACCGCCATTTCCACCATATCGATGAAATCCGAGGTTTCCTTCAGATTTCCGGCGGCAAGGCGGATGCGATCCACATCAAGCTGCAGGGAAGGCGGCAGTTTGTCGTTGGTTTCCAGACCATGCAGCAGCAGCGCCCAGTATTCCGGCTTCGGATAATAGGTGGCCAGCATGGTGTAGGCATCGGCCTGGCCACTGCTGTCCTTGAGCTTGCCATAGCAGTCCGCAAGCATCTGCAGCTGGTTTTCAGCCGGGGTCTTCTTCGCCTTTATCATGGCGGTGACGATGTCGTTCTGAACGCGGGCCGCGTTCTTATAATCCTGCTGCAGGTAGTAGGACTGCACGAGCAGGGTCTGCATCGTCTGGTCCGGACCGACCTGCTTCAGATAACGCTCGATCGCCGGGACGGCCTTCGCGTAGTCCTTCGCGTTATAGGCCATCGTCGCCTCGGCCTGCATCATCTGGGCCTTCGCGGCCTTCGGCGTGCGGGGGGAGGCGATCAGGACGTCATAGGCGGAGCTCGCGGCGGCGACATCGCCGGACTGGGCTGCCACGGCCGCACGCATCTGCGCGATCGTGTAGGTCTCGTAATCGGTTTTTCCGGGAAGGGCGGCGGCGGCGTTCACCGCAGCCATCGCCTTCTGGTAGTTATGTGCTGCCAGGGCAGTCTGTGCGTCCTGGAGAGGCTTTCCGACCTTCTGGCTCAGCACGTCATCCGCGCGGGAGACCGACGGCAGCGCCAGGGAGGAGAGGGAAACTCCGGCAATCAGGAGCAGGCGAGACAGGCGACTGGACGACATCAGGATTACTGTCCTTCCGAGAACTGTGCATGGCCGACAATACCAAGTTTGGTAATGCCAAGACGCTGGGCGTCAGCCAGAACATGGGCCACGGTTTTGTATGTGGCAAGGCGATCGGGGAAAATGTGCATCTCCGGCTGCTCGGGCTGAGCGGCGGCGGCGGCACGGAATCTGTTCTGCAGATCGTCTTCCGAGGTAACGGGGGAGCCGTTCCAAAGAATGGTGTTATCGAAATCGATTTTCACCGTGACGACTTCCGGATCCGGCGCGGAGCTCGGCGGAGGATTGCCCTGGGGCAGGTCGAGCGCGACGGAGTGTGTCTGCAGCGGGATGGTGATGATGAGCATGATCAGCAGCACCAGCATCACGTCGATCAGCGGCGTGGTGTTGATATCGACAATGCCTTCGTCTTCGGTCGTGCTATCCGATCCGACATTCATGCCCATGACTGAGGTCTCTTTCCAGAATAATGATCAGAATGGTCCGGACCGGCGGGAAAACTGTCCCGCTGCCGGTCCGGACCGGCTCTGCTGCACCGTTCAGTCCGTGTGGGGCTGCTCGGTGATGAAGTCCACGTGCATGATCCCGGCTTCCTGGCAGGCCGCCACGATCTTTCCGACCGATTCGTAGCGGGCACTGGCGTCACCGCGGATCATGATCTGCGGCTGGGGCTTCTGCACCGCGATCTTCTCGAGCTTGGCAAGAAGGTCTGCCTGACTCGTGACCGCCGTCTCGTTCCAGTAGGTCTGACCATCCGGAGTGACGGCCAGGGTAACGTTCCCCGGCTTCACCTTACTCGGCTGGTTGAGGTCCTTGGGAAGCTGGACCTTAACCGTATGCGTTGCGACCGGAATGGTGATCAGGAAGATGATCAGCAGCACCAGCATGACGTCGACGAGAGGGGTTGTGTTGATGGCGGAGACGACTTCGTCCTCGTCACCACCCCCCCCGACGGACATACCCATGCTCAGCCCACCCGGGAAGAAGTGGTGGTGGTGGTCGGTGAGCTGTCAGAGCGGACCACGATCGGAGCCTGATCAAGACCATGACGCACACCGCCGATCAGGATGGACTGAAGGTCGGCCGCGAAGTTGCGGACGCGATCCATGGCACCCTTGTTGCGACGGACGAGCAGGTTGTAGCCCAGCACGGCGGGAACGGCGGTGCCCAGACCGATGGCGGTCATGATGAGGGATTCACCGACCGGACCGGCAACCTTGTCGATCGAGGCCTGGCCTGCGATGCCGATGGCTGTCAGGGCGTGATAGATACCCCAGACGGTTCCGAACAGTCCGACGAACGGAGAGGTCGAACCCACGGTTCCGAGGAAGGCGAGACCGCCCTGGAGGCTGCCCTGCACCGTGTCCACGGAGCGCTGGATCTGGGAGGAGGTCCAGTCACCGAGTTCGATGGACTCCTGCATCGTGCCTTCGTGATGCTCGGCTGCCTTGATGCCCGTCTCGGCAATATAGCGGAACGGGGATTTATCGCTCAGGGAAGCAGCGCCTTCCTGAAGGGAGGATTTCGTCCAGAACTTGCCGGCTGCTTCCTTGGCAGAGGAAAAGACCTTCACCTGCTCGAAGAATTTCGTGATGAGGATGTACCAGGTGCCGATGATCATGATCAGCATGATGATGAGCACGCCGCGGGCGATCAGATCACCGTTGGCCCACAGGGCCTTCAGGCCGTACGGGTTTTCCTTGGGAGCTGCCGGTGCGGGAGCCGGGGCATCCGGAGCGGGAGCGTCCGGAGCAGGGGCCGGGGCTTCAGCAGGGGCCGGAGCGGAAGCGTCTGCAGCCGGGGCAGGTGCCTCTCCCGGGGCCGGAGGAGGGGCAGCGGCATCACCGGGAGCAGCGGCAGGCTGCTGTGCATCCTGAGCCAGGGCGGCCGCCGGAGACGCAACGCTCAGCGCCAGTACCAGAGCGGGAAGAGAAAGGCGGGACACTCTCGTCATTTAATCCAAATCCTCGTCTTTACAGTCATGTCCGAAGCAGCTTCCGGCAGCATCGGGAAACTCCGGTCCGGCATACGATCCCTGTATACCGGCGGTTATGTTGCGTTCCGTTCAGTCGTCCAGGTGGAACGTGATGGTGTAGGCATGGCCGAATTCCTTGACCGGCACCCCGTTATGAACCGCCGGGGCGTAGCGTGCCGCGCGGACATATTCGAGAGCGGCCTGGGCAAATTCCTGCCCGCCTTCCACATGCGTGACCTTACAGTTGCTGGTCGCGCCTGATGTCTCCACATCACAGCTCACCGTCACACGACCTTCACGACCTTCCTCTTCCGCCTCTGACGGATAGCTCAGCGTCGGATGGTTGAGCGGATGCGTACCGGCCACGTGATCAGGAACCGCAGGGCCCGGAGGAGCGGACGGCGTCGGCGGGGACTGCACCGCGACAGGAGCCTCCGGTGTCGGCGGCTTCGTATGCGTCACATTCCTGATCGGCGGCGGCTTGGGCGGCTGCACCTGGATCTTCGGCGGCGGAATATAGGGCGGGGGCGGCGTTGTCAGCGTCGGCGGGGGCGGCGGCGGCGGTGGTGGTGGTGGCGGCTTCACCTCCTTGATCACCTCCGTCTTGATCGGAGGATGCACCTCTTCTGCCGGCTTCTTATCTTTCCAGAACCAGTAAACCCCGAGAAAAATCAAACTGACCAGGCCAACACCACCGATACCGATGACACGCTGCATCGGACTTCGCTGGTATTGCGCGTAGTTCTGCATACTCACACCTCCTCGTACGTCCCTGCCCTCAGCCTGCCGGCCGGGTCAGGTCACGCATACGCCGCGCACTGGCAAAACTCTCTTTATCCGCCGCGTAAAAATCAGACAGACGGACAGACGGAGAGGTTCCGCCGGGCTATTTGGGGGAATGAGACACGGACATGTCAAGCGAGATATTACCAAAAAGAAAATCGATACGATCTCATGCAGACCGCCCAAAATATGAGCATTTTTTAATCAGGGGATAATTCCCCGTCCTCTGCGGTTTTTCTTCGATATTTCAGATATTTTCCGATTTTTCTGCCGGAGAAACAGGCGCGGCTGAAAACACGATTCCCACGCATTTTCATCGTTTCATTTCAGAATCGTTCCATGACGGGCGCAACCGGACGGGGCTCCCGGCGTTCCGTATCGCTCCTTCAGGCATAATGAAAAAAGCACGCAGGCCGGTCTGCCACGGGAAGACCGCAGGCAGCCGGATGCAAAAAGGGCGCGGACCGCTGCTCGGAAAGCAGGCAGTCCGCGCCCCTGAAATGACCGGGCGCCGGAGCGGATGACCCTACTGCGCCGTGGCGCTGGCCTCCGAACGGGTCGCGCCCACGCGGGCGGCCAGGGCCGCGGCCATGAACGCATCCAGATCTCCGTCGAGCACGGCGTCGGGATTACCCTTCTCCACGTTCGTCCGCAGATCCTTGACCATCTGATAGGGGGCCAGGACGTAGGAACGGATCTGGTGGCCCCAGCCGATATCGGTCTTGGCGGCTTCGGTCTGTGCGGCTGCGGCTTCCCTGCGCTGCAGTTCGGCCTCGTACATCCGCGCACGGAGCATGGCCATGGCGGTTGCACGGTTTCTGTGCTGGGACCGGTCCGTCTGACAGGCGACGATGATGCCGGTCGGAACGTGGGTGATACGGATGGCGGATTCCGTCTTGTTGACGTGCTGTCCGCCCGCGCCGGACGCACGGAACGTATCGACCTTCAGGTCCGCCTCGTTGATCTCGATCTCAATCGAGTCATCCACCACAGGATAGACCCAGACGGAGGCAAACGAGGTCTGCCTGCGGGCTGCGGCATCGAACGGTGAAATCCGGACCAGGCGGTGCACGCCGGCCTCCGTCTTGAGCCAGCCATAGGCGTTCGGGCCGTTGACCTGCATCGTGACGGATTTCAGACCGGCCTGCTCGCCTTCGGAGCTTTCCATGATGGTCGTCTTGTAGCCATGCGCGTCGGCCCAGCGGGAATACATGCGCAGCAGCATCTCCGCCCAGTCCTGCGCCTCCGTACCACCGGCTCCGGCGTTGATCTCGATATAGCAGTCGTTTGCGTCCGCCTCGCCCGAGAGCAGGCTTTCGGTCTCACGACGCGATGCCTCCTCCGCAAGCTGCCGGAGCGTTGCCATACCCTCGGCCACCATATCGGCGTCGTTCTCGGCTTCCGCCATCCCGATCAGGTCGAGTGTATCGGCCACATCCGTTTCCAGACGCTGCACGCCCTCAATCTGCCCGGCCAGCATCGTGCGCTCGCGCATGACTTTCTGCGCGGCCTCGGAATCATTCCACAGATCGGGATCTTCGGCCCGGTTGTTCAGTTCGGCCAGACGGCCCAGAGCGACATCCCAGTCAAAGATGCCTCCTCAGCAGTGCGACCGACTGCCTGATCTGTTCGTTGAGAGCTTCTGTCTCGGCGGACATGCGTCCGAACTCCCTCAGATGATGATGGTTGTATGATGCGGCCTCAATACAGGCCGCCCATGCCGATGTCACCCCCGGAGGAAGCCGGCTCCTGCCGCTGCGATGCGGCAGGCCCTCTGCCGCCCGCACCGGAAGACGGTTCTCCGTCATAGGCACCGGACATATCGCTTTCAGACACCGGCATGTTCTCCGCGCCGGTATCTGCGGCCGTCAGCTCTCCGGACGCGCCCTTGTCGGTATAGCGCGTGCTGCTTCCGGGCGTCTGGGTGTCCAGGAAGGCATCGGTCGTCACGCCGCGCCCGGTGTCGTAGCGCACCAGCGTCACACCCTCGGGCACGCGGAACTCCAGATCAGGACGGCCGTCAAGAGCAGCCTTCATGATCCTGTTCCATATCGGGGCTGCCAGCGAGCCGCCGGTCTCTCCCTTTCCGATGGACTGCGGCGTGTCGTACCCCATCCACACCACAGTCACCAGACCGGCGGAATAGCCCGCGAACCAGGCATCGTTGAAATTCTGCGTGGTGCCGGTCTTGCCGGCCAGCGGCGTCGTGATCCCCGCACCGGCAGCACGGCCGGTGCCGCGCCGGATTACGTCCTGCAGCATCGTCGTGACCTGGAAGGCCGCATCCGCCGTGGCGACCTGCGGGCGGGTATCCTCGATAAAGGGCGGCGTCTGCGCGCTCAGCGGAGCGGGAGGCTGCGGGGCTGCGGGCGGGGCCGACGGAGAGGCCTCATCACGACCGCCTGGGAAGACCGCATCCGCGGCACTTCCGCCCTGCGGCGCATTACCTGCAGCACTGCCCTGAGCCGTATCTCCTCCCTGAGCGGGGTCCGTCCCGGTCGCCGGAGCCTGAGGAGGGGGCGGCGGAGGCAGGGCGGAGACAAGGTTCAACCCGTCGGGCTTCCACAGCACATGGCCGTTGCGGTCCCGCACGTCATCAATCAGTTCCGGCGTGACCTTGCGTCCGCCTGCGGCGATGGTGGCATAGGCTCCGGCCTCACGCAGCACCGTCGTCTCCACTGCACCGAGCGCGGCGGGCAGGACATGCGGCATGTTATCCGCAATCCCGATCTGCTGTGACAGATCCGCGACGGTTTTCATGCCCAGATGCGCCGCAAGGCGGATAGTCACGAGATTGCGGGATTCGCGCAGCGCGTCATGCAGGGTGGTCGGCCCCCAGAAATCCTTCTCATAGTTGTTGGGATGCCAGTCACCATAGGACACGGCGGAATCGAGGAAGGTCTGGGACGGCGGAATCCCGTTCTGCATGGCAGCAAGATAGACAAACGGCTTGAAGGAGGAGCCGGGCTGCCGCATGGCCTGGGTGGCGCGGTTGAACTGGGAGGCCGCATAGGACCAGCCGCCGACCATCGCCAGCACCCGCCCGGTGCGGACATCCATCGTGACGGCCGCACCCTCGATCAGCGGAATCTGCCGCAGCGCCGCAGCACTCTGCCCGGCCAGCGGCTCGACCATGATGACATCACCCGCGCGGACGCCGTGGCCGCCACGCATCCACCCGGCATCACGGGCGGACAGCGTGCCGGTATGGCCGGTCACATCCTGCTTTCCGTCCGCCCAGCCGATCCGTCCGCGCCCGTCCAGCACAACGGCCAGACGCCACTGCGTGAGCATGCCTCCGGGCGGCGTGACGTCCCGCAGCGGCGTCAGCCAGTCTGCAGACGCCGTGATGTCATTGAGATGCGTGACCGGCCCGCGCCAGCGCCCGTGTGAGCGGTCATAGGCCATCAGGGCATCGCGCACGATGCCTTGCTCCGCCTGCTGCAGCTTCGGATCGAGGGAGGTGTGAACCTCAAGACCGCCTTCCATCGTCTGCTGCGTACCGTAGCGATCGATCAGGCGACGGCGGACCTCTGCGGCAAACCATTCGGAATCCGGCAGCGGCCCGGGGCGACGGAAGCCTTTGGGCATGAGCGGCTCAGCCTTCGCCGCATCGGCCTCCTGCCTCGAGATCGCACGGATGTCGACCATCTCGTCCAGCACGAAATTCCGGCGGGCGAGAGCCGCGGCGGGATAGCGGAACGGGTTGTAGTTGGTCGGGGATTTCGGCAGGGCCGCAAGGAAGGCAGCCTCCGCGTTCGTCAGCTGATCCAGAGGCTTGTTGAAATAGGTCTGCGCGGCCGAGGCGATGCCATAGGCACCGTTCCCGAGATAGATCTCGTTGAGATAGATCTCGAGAATCCGGTCTTTCGGCAGCACCTGCTCGATCCGTATCGCCAGCAGCGCCTCGCGCGCCTTGCGCTCGAAAGACAGCGCGTTCGAGCCCAGCAGCATGATCCGCGCGACCTGCTGCGTGATGGTCGAGGCACCGACGGGACGGCGGTTATGGCGAAAGAGCACATCCGTCAGCCCGGCGCGGATGATCGCCATCGGATCAACACCGGCATGGGTGCGGAATTTATGATCCTCAGCCGCAAGGAAAGCATTCTGCACGCGCAGGGGAATCGCGCTGGCCGGAACGAAAATCCGGCGCTCTGCAGCCAGTTCCGCCACGACGCGGTCATCATCGGAATACAGCCGGCTCATCACCGGCGGCTGGTAATTCTGCAGCCCGTCCACGGTCGGCAGACCGGAGACGAGATGATGATAACCGCCCAGCAGGACCAGCCCGCCGCTCACCGTGCCGAGCAGGCCGAGTGCCGCCACCGTGCCGAGCAGACCGCGCCACTGCCGAAAGCGCGGACGGCGCACCGGCGGCGGGCGGCGCGGCATGCGGGGCGGTTCCGGAGCATCGCCGTCAGGCGGGATCAGACGTTCGTCACCCCGGCCGCTCATGCCCGGCTCTCCGGCATTTCAGCAGAACGGGCACCGGTATGGCAGGCGACGGCATAATGCCGGAACATCGGACAGGCACGGATCATGGCCGTTCTGTAGCACCGGCCGCAGCCGACGTCGCCCCCGTCCGTCATTTCCTTTACGAAATTTCACGCACCCCGCCGCAGCGAGCTCAGTGGCAGTCTCAGTGATCGAGGATCAGCCTGTTCGCCGCCATCTGCACCCGATCGGAATCCGGGCTGGCAAGACTGGTGAACCAGGAGGCCAGATGCCCCTCCCGGCTGACGAAATATTTGTAGAAATTCCACCGCGGGCGCGACAGGAAGCCCCCCTCTCCGGCAAGCCAGCGGAACAGCGGATGCGCATGCGGGCCGCGCACGTCGATCCTTGCGGCCATCGGAAAGCTCACGCCGTAATTGCGTGAGCAGAAAGTCGCGATGTCCTCGCTGCTGCCCGGCTCCTGGTTTCCGAACTGGTTACACGGCACGCCGACAACCACGAGCTCATGTCTGTAGGACGACCACAGCGCCTGCAGGTCTTCATACTGCCGCGTAAACCCGCATTTCGAGGCCGTGTTGACAATCAGGACAGGCTGACCGCGCCAGCGGGAGAAATCAATCGTGCCCCCGTCAAGTGCGGGGAGCGTGAAATCATAAAGGAGCATCGGACCGGACCTGTCTTCTGACTGCATTCACCTCAGAGATGGTTCCTGACATATTTTTCTGCAACAGCTGTTCGCTTTCGGCTTTTCAAAGCTGCCCTGCATTGGCATCCTTCCTTCATGCCGGCCCCCGCTCTTCCGGTCGTTTCAGAACTGGCGGGCTGCCGCCTGCAGGAAACTTCCTCCTGCCCGGCGCGTCAGTCATGACTGAACCGGATTTTCTACCCCTATCCCGGCCAGACAGGATCAGCAGCGTGACACGAGTGCCCCATCTCCTCCCGGCAGTTCTTCTTGCAGCCGGTGCGCCTGTGCTCGCTGGAGCCGCCTTTTCGGCCACGATGCCGCAGCCTGCGGCCGCTCATGAAACCGCCGTCCATCCCGTCGTCGCCGTGCCGGACGCACCATCCGCAGCACCGGGACTGACGGATGCGGACGGCATCGTCTTCCGCCTGTCCTCCGCAAGCCTCGGGCCGGGATATTCCTGGGGGCAGGGCGTCCTGCACTACAAGGGCACGGATTATGCCGTCTCCGTCAGCGGCGGCGGTGCACCCGCCGTCGGATATTCCACGATCTGCGCCCGCGGAACGGTGCAGGATCTGCCCTCCGTCACACATATCGACAGCACGTTCTGGGCCGTCGATGCGGAAGCCACCGCAGGGAGCGGCGTCGGCGTCATGGCCATGCAGAATGCCGAAGGCGCGGAGCTGCATCTGTCCCTGACCTCAAACGGCGTGCGGCTTGCAGCAGAGGCCGCGCGGCTGCGCTTCCGGCTTCTGGGCAAGTCTCCGAAGAGCTTCGCCTCATTCCCCTGCCACTGATCCGCCAGGCCGGACCAGACACCCGCCGCATTGCGGGGCGGGCACGCCGGTCGTTCCCGGAAAGGACAGCGGAAGTCGGCGCACGGATCTGACGGCCAGAAACGCGAAGCACTGCGCCTCCACGGCATCCCCGTCGAGGCCGAGCGCGTCTGATGCCACGACCTCGCTGCCGCCCGCCCGCCTGATCAGCGCGGCCATCAGCGCCGGATTACGCCGCCCCCCGCCACAGATAATCCGCAGGTCCGGCGACTCCGGAACCGGCAGCGCCATGACCGATGCCGCCGTAAACTCCGTCAGCGTGGCCGCGCCGTCCTCAGGGGACAGGCCGGAGAGCAGCGCCAGCGCCGCATGAAAATGCTGCCGGTCGAGCGATTTCGGCGGCGGCTGCCGGAAAAAGGGATCGCTCAGAAGACGATCAAGCAGCGGCGGCGCCACGCGGCCCGCCAGAGCCAGCCGCCCGTCCGTATCACACGGCGTCCCTGTGTGCCGGCACACCCAGTCATCGAGGAGCGCGTTGCCCGGCCCCGTATCCGCAGCAAGCACGGAGATGCCGTCCCGCCCGACCCAGGTCACGTTCGACACGCCGCCGATATTGACCATGGCGAGCGTCCGCCCCCCCGCATCCGGCAGACCGCGACACAATGCGGCATGAAACACGGGCACGAGCGGCGCACCCTGCCCGCCGGCGGCAACATCGGCCGAACGGAAGTCATACACCACCGGCACGCCCGTCCGCTCCGCAAGCCAGGCAGCATCTCCCGCCTGCCATGTGCGCCGGTGCGCGGGATCATGCAGAAGGGTCTGACCGTGAAAACCGATCAGGTCGGGCCGCCGCCCCGCGCGACTGATCACGGCCTCAACAGCCTCCGCATGACGCAGGGTCAGCTCGCGGATCACGGGCGCGATCCCCGGGCTGTTCTCTCCCATCCCGGGCGCACGATCCAGAAGATCACGCAGGGTCCGGCGGAACTCCGCTGTATAGGGCAGCGTCAGCGCCGGACCCATTCCGAGAATGACCTCTCCGTCTGTCTCCAGCCAGGCCGCATCGACGCCGTCCAGAGAGGTCCCGCTCATCAGGCCGACAGCCGCATACACCCTGTCCGCCCCGTTCATACCGGGCGCAGCACCGTCAGGATCATGCGCCGTTCCGTGCGGAATCCGCAGGCCTCATACAGTGCAACAGCCCCGGTATTGGCCGCATAGCAATGCAGGAAGGGGATTTCTCCGCGCCCGAGGCAGCGCCGGGCGGCTTCCTTGATCAGGAACCCGGCATAGCCGCGCCCCCGGGAGTCCGGATGAGTGCAGACGCCGCTCATCTCCGTAAAACCATCCGGCTTCAGACGCTCTCCGGCCATCGCCACAAGCCGCCCGTTCTCCCTGATGCCGATGAACGTCCCGAGACGATGCGTCCGGCTGAGAAAAGGCCCCGGCTCCGTCAGAGCCGCAAGCTCGCGCATATCCGGGGCATCGGCGTCGGTCAGCTCGGTAAAATCGGGCCGGGAGGCGGACTCAGTAACGGAGTCCGCCCGCATCTGCAGGCAGTCCGACTGACTCATAATGCTGAATTTCGCTGCAATCCGGACAGGCTCCGGTGTCAGCATCCAGACATCCTGCCCGTCCGCCAGCACCGAGAGATCCCCGAATGCGTCCGCCGTACGTCCGTCCAGCGCCGCAAACGGGCTGCACTCCGGATCGAAGCGTATGGCCGCGCCCCTGCTCCGGGCAAATTCCGCCTGACGGCCCGACAGCGCGGACCGGACGGGATCGCTCAGGACAGAGGCGCCCTGCATCGCTCAGAGCGCGCCGTTCACCCAGGCCTTGAGCTGGCTTTTCGGCAGAGCCCCGACCTTGGTCTCGACCGGCTTGCCGTCCCGGAACAGGATCAGCGTGGGGATGCCGCGCACACCGAAATTCGTCGGTGTCTGCGGGTTGTCGTCAATATTGACCTTCGCAACCTTCAGCTTGCCCTTCAGCTCGGCACCGATCTCATCCAGCGCGGGTGCGATCATCTTGCACGGACCGCACCACTCCGCCCAGAAATCGACCAGAACAGGCCCTTCCGCCTTGAGGACATCGTTCTCAAAAGTGCTGTCAGTGACGGCAATCGTGTTCTCGCTCATACAGCGTCTTCTCCGTGTTCCCCGCAGGACCGGTCATGCGGGTATGGAATACCCTTTTGTAGTTGTGCGGACTGCGGCTCAGGTCAAGAGGCCGGGCAGAGGAAAGATACCGGACCCAGACTACAACCTGCCATCGGTTTCCAGGCATATCCGGCCATGCTATCCGGTTCATCCGAAGACAAATATTCCATACGGGGATTTTTATGGCACAGGCGGCAGGAGCAGGCCCGGTACGTCCACCCGAGGCCACAGGAGCAGCCGCTTCCGGTTCAGAAGATATTGCAACCCTTCCGAATATCAACGATCTGGCCGCAGTGATCAGCGCTGAGTCCAAAGGGCTTATTGATTCTCATCCCAATGCCCCGTTTGCTGTTGGATGGACTCTTAAGAACCGCATGAGGCGAAATGGTATTTCGAGCGTTCGTCAGGCCTGGCGGGGCTATGCTCACTCAGGCAGGCTTGATAATCGGACCCTGGCTATTGCCCATAGCATTCTCGAAGGAACAACCCCGGATCCTACTGACGGCGCTACACATTTTTATACACCCCAGATCATGCCCAAAGAAGGAGAGAGTACATCAGGTGCTGATGTAGGAGGCGGACTGGAGCTCGTCCCTGGAGTCACCGGATAGCGTCAAAGGGCGGTCATGAATTATCGCCCCTCCTTTGCCCGATCTTTTGAGGAAAAAACTGTTCCCGGCGTACCTCCGAGTCAGTTTAAGTTTTATCGAGCACCGGGAAACGGCCATGTCAGGTAAGTTATTCAAAATATTACTCACCTTCGGTTGCATGATGCTGATATCACCCGCTTATGCATCCGAGCCGGAGCCGTATGAAGTCGCCATTAGCACTCCCATGACCATCAGAGATCTGGGAGATCTTTACACGCAAATGGACAACGCAAATTGTCAGACAGAAATCTGTCGCTCAGTTCGCGAAGTAACAAAAGGATTGGACCTGCTTCTGCGTACTGATTTTCACAATAGTATGACCATCGTCGGAAACTGGGATCCGGTAAAAAAATATAACAGAGATTTTAAGATACAGATTCTCACACATAAAAAAAAGATTTAAATATTACTGTAGAATACTTACAAGCTTGGCGAAACTTTATTCTCCTGAAGCAGGCGAAAAATATCTGGACAATATTATCAAATTTCCCAATCGGATAGACAAGGTATCCCCGGATCTGAACTGCACCAGATCCGTTATAGATGCCCTCTCGCGCACCGATTACAATAAAGGCATGCTCCATTCAGCTATGGAAGACTGCCAGACATCACCTGAGCTCTGGGGTAACTGCCGCCTGATTGTACCATCAGATACGGCCTCGAAAGCGTCTCCGTCCTCATCCCGGAAGCCGGACTGATAATCTCCCGCCCGGATGCTCCCGGGAACGCGTCATATGATCCGGAACGCGCTCCCGGGTAGCATCCGCTACCGCAGTATCTGTCCGATCACCCTTGCCGTGTAATCCACGACCGGAACGATCCGTCCGTAATTGATGCGCGTGGGGCCGATCACGCCGATCGCGCCGACGATCCGGTTCTCCTCATTCCGAGCCGGAGCGACCACCATCGACATTCCGGACAGACCGAACAGACCGTTTTCCGCACCGATAAAGATACGGACTCCTTCCGAGGCTTCCGCCAGTTCCAGCAGGCGTAGCATGGTGTCCTGCGTTTCCAGCCGGTCGAACAGGAGCTGGATGGCCGAAAGACGCTCGATCTCCGTCACGTCTGCCAGAAGCTTCGACTGCCCGCGAAGAATCAGCGTCCCGCCGCGGTTTTCCTCTCCGCTCCATGTCGCAAGACCACTGGCGACAACCTCCGCCGTCAGCGCGTCAAGCTGGCTGCGGCTTGCGGTCATTTCCTCCGTAACGGCCAGCCGCAGCTCCTCCAGCGTCTGCCCCGCGCCCCGCGCATTGAGATAATTGCCCGCATGGGTCAGGGCCGAGGGCGGCAGCCCCGCAGGCGTCTCGATCACGCGGTTTTCCACCTTCCCGTCGGTCCCGACCATCACGACTAGTGCCCTGTTCCCGCCCAGAGGCACGAACTCGATATGCCGAACAGCCCCCTCGCTGCGGGGTGCGATCACGAGGCTGGCCGCCTGAGACAGCCCCGAGAGCATCGCGGAAGCCTCCGTGAGCGTATCCTCCAGAGAACGGCCGCGGGATTCCAGCTTCTCCGCTATGGCGCTCTGCTCCTCCTCGCTCAGGCCGCCGAACTGCAGCAGACCGTCCACAAACAGACGCAGACCGGCCTCCGTGGGCAGACGCCCGGCGGACACATGCGGAGAAAACAGCAGACCGGCCTCTGTCAGATCGGCCATCACGTTCCTGATGGTGGCCGGGGAAAGCGGAAATTTTCTGGACAGCGTCCGGCTGCCGACCGGCGCACCCGTCGCGACATACTGCTCCACGATCTCGCGCAGGATCGTGGCCGCACGCATGTCGAGCCCGGGCAGCCCTGCATCCCTGATGACGGAGGCAGCGGTCAGGCGCGACGGATGACGGGGGGGCTGGCGGACGATGGGATGGCTCCTTTTCCGGTCTGCCGGACCCTGTCAGGCCCGGATGTTCATCATGCTCCTGACTGTGAAGAGGACAGACGGATCAGGGTTCCGCGCCCAGCGTTTTCGAGACCATAAAAACCTCGACACCACTGCCCGAACATTCCGTCGGCGTCATGTCGTTCCTCGTGATGACATTGATCCTGACACCATTTTTCCGCGTGAAGGTCATATAGAAAACTTCTCTGTACAGATCCGTCCTGACCTTCTGGAACGCCAGGACCCTGGAGGAGATCTTCGGAGCAGCCAGTTCCTCCTCAGAGAGGTATCCTGCATTTTTCAGCTTAACCGCCGCCATGGACTCCGACCAGGACGTGCAGGGCATCACCTTCTGCGCTGCCCGGGCCTGCCCGGCTGCCATAATGGTCATGATGATAAGGAGACGGATTTTCATTTCACTATGATGATGTGATCGTTGCTGTCCCAGATTTTCAACCGTATCGAACGACCGAAGACAAGGCCGCCATGCGAGACCTGCCCCTCATGCCCGACATAATCTCCGTGGATCATGAAGCCGTCACGCCCGTGCGCGTTCGTGCTTCTTTGCGGAACCAGCCGCATGGTGTCCGGACCGGTTTCCGGATGCGTGAAAGGCTGCGTGATGAGATAGACCCCCTTCGGTGCAGGACCGGTATTTCTGACTGCGTCCATATCCGGCCTGTTCTCTCCGCGCCCCGTACCTGAATATCCATATGTGACCAGCCGCCCGTCATGGGACAGCCTGCCATTTACCTGCTCATACACCCAGACCACCCGGACCTCCGGAACATCATCGACATGATCTGCCACTGAAAAATCTATATCAGATAAACCGGTGCGGATACGAACCGGGCTGACAGCCCGGCCTGTCGCGCTTCGTCATCGTTTTGCCTTACACCGGAAACAGAGTAGCGTCCGGATGCCTCACCGCACCTGACCAGAAAGACAGAGATCACATGAACCTGACCCGCTCTCTCCGTACCGCAGCCCTTGCCGGAACCGGAGTGTTCTGCCTGGCTGCCGCAGCGCCCGCATGGTCCGCAACGGCCCGCGAATGCTATAATGACTATCGCGCCGCACATAAGGCCGGAACAGCCCCCGGCAGCTATTCAGAATACAAGACCGCTCACTGCACGGATGCTGCGGCACCGGCTGCTGCAGCCGCTCCGGCCACCGAAGCTCCGAAGCCTGAAACCGCAAAGACCGAGCCGTCTGCGACTGGCACCTCTGCCCCTGCAGACACGGCCGCCACTGATGAGGGCTCGAAATCCCCGCGGAAAGAGAAGAAGACCGCCGCACCGGTCGCCTATTCCGGAGAGGCCGTGTTCCCGTCCTCCATCTCCTCGAAATACTCCTCCCTGAGTGCCGGAAAGGGGCGCTGGAGCACCTGCCTCGATCAGTATCGCGCAAACAAGGCAAGCGGCAAGAACGGCGACTTGGTCTGGGTCGGTCGCACGAAAAGCAAGAGCTACTGGAGCGTCTGCAACTCGCACCTTCTGAACAAATAAGGCTTCCGACGGCGGAGGGTGATCCCGGCTGACCGGTGCCGCCCTCCGTACCGGTGATTTACTACGCAGTCTGCCGGCTCAGGTGCTCCGCCTTCGCCGGAGCCGCCTCCTGCGCCCCTTCCCCGGGGGCGAATACGTCACGCCAGTATGCCTCGGTCGTTATATCCGCTACACCGGCACGATAGGTCTTCCTCAGCTCAGGCGTATCCTTTGCGAACCTCCTTGCCAGCGTCATGAACTGCCGCAGCAGGTTCAGGGCCCGCGTGGAGTCGATGGGCGTCAGATAGCCGGTCTGGTTATGATGATTGTAATGCAGAATTTTCTCGGCGCGGAAGGTTCTGACCGTGCTTGCAACGAAATCCTTCTCCTCGATCACCACACCCCGGCGCCGCAGCGGAGCCGGAATGAGAAGACCATTGAGCGTGCTGCGCCGGATAAATCTTCCGAGACGCGTCTCACTCTCCTGACGCGGAGGCAGAACCGAGGAAATCTGCGCCGGATCCATCGGAACGGCTTTCTCCGTGCTGATCATCCGGCCGATAATGGACCGGATCGTCTGCATGTCGATATTGTCCTGCCAGAAGCCCGGACCCTGCATGACGTGGATGATCGCCAGCATGACGACCTCCGCACTTTCGTAATTACGTGACATGACGCATGGCCAGAACCACGTCCTGAGCACGAACTTCATCAGCTCGAAGCCACCCGCCTCACTGTCCACCAGCGAAATCAGCAGACGGCTGCGCACTGCCAGATAGCGGGTCATGGGGCCTTCCTTGAAACGGAAGTCCTCACCCCAGCAGGCAACCCCGTTCAGGGTGCAGATTCTGAAGCGGTTGAGCAGCCCGAACAGCATGTCATCGCCCCGGACGAAGAACGGGAACGGCCATACCTGAACGTGTTTCAGCGGGAAGGCGAAGAACCACCACGCGCCATAAGCCACCTGTCCAGAGACCGCGCTGCAGTCGGCTTTCTGGACATCCTCGAACCGACGCATATCAAGACCGTGGCAGAGCGGAATGAAATTATCCCCGCTTCGCCTCACCCCCTGCTCATACAGCCGCCAGGGCTCATCTTCCTTGAGCAGTGCGCCCGACATCGCCAGATCGTCATGGCGTGCGAACTGCAACTGAGCGATGGTCCGGCGGAATGCGTCGATCTCGCAGGTCGCATCATCATCCATAAACAGACAATGCGTGAACATGCCCGCATCCCGGACGGCCAGAAGGCCGCGCGTAAAGCCGCCGGACCCGCCAAGGTTGCGACTGGGAATGACCGTCGCGCCCTCTGTCTCTTCCGGCGTCAGATTCTGGGAGTTATCGACAACGAAAAGGCTGATGCGATCCGCATAGGCCGGGTCAGACAGAAGCTCCCTGTGCATCCGCCGCACGGCCGGAATGACATAGGCCTTGCGGTTGAAATGCGTAATCACGGCCCCGATCCGCACGTCATTCACCGGCGCGGTACGGGTGACATAGGCACCGCCGGTAATATGCCCGGGGGCGGTTGCCTTGATTTCCAGATAGAGCGTACCTGACTCTAGGTCGTCCCATGCCAGAGGGATCTGCTGCGTGGTGTCGTTTCCGGCATCATCCCCGAGCGATATCTCGTGCCGGCTCAGCCAGACATGAGACTTGCCCGTCTGGTGCAGCCCCAGGGAAACCTGAAAACGGCCCGATCCGCTGAGGGAGAACGAGACATCGCCGATCGCACATCTCTGCTTCCAGGAGCTGACGGAAAAATTATTGAAATAGGTATCCGTCCAGAGCTTTCCCTTCCGCCTGAAACGGATAACCCGTTCCGCCACGAAATAGCGGGCTTTGTCATCCAGGCGAAAATACATGTCCTGTTCCAGGGAGACGCCCGGAAAGACCATGCTCTGCAGGATCGTGCCCGTGTTGTCCTCAGTCATGACAAATCCTTTCTCGCCTCGGACGGGGCCCGTTCATAATTCTCCCACCAGGGACACTGCTCGGTCCCGGGGGTCAGACGTCGTCCGAAGAAGTCATCATATGGCAGGGTATTCATGACCATAAGGTTAATGGTCTGCCGGATTTCGCGAATATCATCCATTTTGTTTACCAGTCCGGCAACGACAAACGCGTCCATATTCCCCGGAGTGATCTCCTCCGTAAAACGCGAGCGGCAGCTTTCAATATTCGTCATGAAGTCTTCATCAGACAGCAGCATTTCAGTCAGACGCATGAAATATTCGTCCATACGCCGGATGTCCGGCGGAACGAACGCCTCAATGACCGCATCCTCGAAGGACAGAAGCCGGACCTCCTCCTCTTCCTCCGGGATATCCGGCTCATGAGCCTCAGCCTCCGGTGATACAGGATCGGACGGCGGCAGTTCCACAGGAAGCGGAGCGGCAGGATCCTGTCCGGGAGTCTCCGGGCTGTCTCCGGTCACGTTCTGATGATCCCCGTTCATGGCTCCGATACCAGTCCCAGCCTCGGATCATCCAGCGTCATGAGCGCGAGCGCCGTGATCGTCAGCGTCGGGTTGAAGCTGCCCGTCGAGCAGAACGCCCCGCCACCCGTGATATAGAGATTACTGAAATCGTGAGACCGGCCATACCTGTCCACCACACCGGTCTCCGCGCTGTCGCTCATGGTCAGTCCGCCAAGCGGATGGTTCCCGTTCAGACCGCAGCCGATCTGCTCCAGACGGGCAATCCCCGGACTCTCCGCGATTTCCGCAACCTTGCGGCGGATGAAGCTGATCGTGTTCTCGTCATTCTCCCCGAGACTCACCTTCACCAGAGGAAGCGGCATTCCGTACGCATCCGTATAATCCGGCGACAGGCTGACCCCGGTTATATCGCTCATCTCAGTCTCGAAAACGAAAGAAATCGCAAAACGCCTTTCATACTCCGCCATCCGCCTGAACAGGGTGACACCCCAGTGCCCGGCGGCAATATCCTTCTCAAGATGCTCGCGCGGATGATACCCGCGGAGAAAATCGCTCTGCCAGACCTCCATGGTCACGCCGTTGCGACGCTCCTCCGGCGTTCTGTCCACCCATTCGATAACACTGCCATGCGTCGGACGACCCCTGACAGGAAAGACGGGCTGATCCGTCAAAACGGAATACGTAAAGGCCCCGTGAGAGGAAAACCGGCGACCGACCTGCGGCGAGGTCTTGCCGAACACCTTTCCCGTCCTGACTTCGGACCGGCGGATCAGCAGAATATTCTCCAGCGCATTGGCACACAGGAAGAACAGATCCGCCTCAACAGGGATCTCCTCCTCCGACCCGCGCTCACGCAGGATCGCCCCCGTGATCCGGCCGCTGCCCTCATCCCAGTCAAGCGACAGACAACAGGTTTCCACCATAATCTCAAGATTGTCGTCCATGGCGATATCGTCAAACAGACGGTCGCGGCTCTTGAAGATCGCACCGGTCGGGCAGAACGACACGCATGTCTTCGCACCGACACAGCCCCCTTCGGAGGCCGGACGATTCCGCACGGCATGAGGCTGCATGACGATCTCCCCGATCTCCCCGATCGATGCCTGAAAACTGGTATCGAGATAGCTGAGACGGAAAGGCGGATAGGCGTAGTTATTCTTCCACGGCCAGTACCGGTAGGTCTCCGCAACATCCGCTCCCGGTCCGGACACCTCCAGCAGAGCCTCCGCCCGGTCATAATACGGGCTGATATCCTCGTAGGAAATCGGCCAGTTCCGCCCCGTGCCGAAGGTATCGTGCAGCCGGAAATCATGCGGCGCCAGACGCCAGGCCATGCCGCTCCACATCTGCCCGCTGCCGCCCACACCGCGCCACATGTTGTACTGGAAATTCCAGGGCGCGTTGCGCGTGTCACAGGCCGCCAGATCGGGAAACAGCTCCTCCGCACCGTCGAAAGTATTGCGGGTCAGGATGCGGCCATCCGGTGTCGGCACCTCACTGACGGTCTCCTCCCGCCACCAGCCGTTCCTGTCCTCCATCTCGGGAAGATATTCCCCGCCCCGCTCCACCAGCAGAACACGCTTCCCGGACTCGATAAACTTCCTGGCAACCAGCAGACCGGTCAGGCCCGCCCCTATGATACAGACATCGTACGCGCTCATCGGCGGAACATAGCCAGCAGGAATCAGGCTGTCCAATGCAGATCCGGCCACACGGGACCACATGGAATGACAAAATATATCTGTAATACGGGTTCGTGACGGACACCGCCCGCTCTCATCCGGCGGGAGGAAAACCCGCACGGGAACACCGGACGATCCCGCTACGGGGTCCGCCCGGCACAGCCGCTATGGCGCAGCTGTTATTTCTGACCAGCCTTCAGCGCGGCCGTGATGAGCTCACCGGCCTTTGCCTTGTCACCCCAGCCCGTGACCTTCACCCACTTGCCCTTCTCCAGATCCTTGTAACGCGTGAAGAAGTGCTCGATGGCGCGGAGCGTGATCTCCGGCAGATCCTCGATCTTCTCCACCTTCGAGAACTGCGGATGGATCTTGTCATGCGGCACACACAGGATCTTCTCGTCCTGACCCGCCTCGTCCTCCATCAGGAGCACGCCGATCGGACGGGCGCGGATTACGGATCCGGGCACCACATCATGCGGCGTCAGCACCATCGCATCCGCCGGATCACCATCGGCGGCCAGCGTGCCGGGAATGAAGCCGTATGCCGCCGGATAGGCCATCGGCGTGAACAGAAAACGGTCCACGAACAGCGCGCCGCTGTCCTTGTCGATCTCGTATTTGACGGAAGAACCCTGGGGGATCTCGATCACGACGTTGATGTCGTTCGGTACATCCTTGCCGGGGGAGAGTTTCGATACGTCCATTTTCTCAGCGGTCTCCGCAAAAATCGAATGGCGCAGACCCTATCGGCAACCGCTGATCCTGCCAAGAAGGGATCGCAGACCGTCCCGCTCTCTTATGGCAAGCAATCTTCAGGTCTTGCAAAACGGGACGGGTTGCGCCAATCAGGGGCCGCCTGCGCGCCCGTAGCTCAACTGGTCAGAGCGGGCCGCTCATAACGGCTTGGTTGCGGGTTCAAGTCCTGCCGGGCGCAGGCATTTCTCACGCCGCCCGTTCATTGTTGTCTTGTCAGGAGTCCGTCCCATGGCGCCTTATCAGTATGTCTATGTGATGAAGGACCTGACGAAAGCCTATCCGGGCGGCCGCGAGGTCTTCAAGGGGATCACCCTCTCCTTCCTGCCAGGCGTCAAGATCGGCGTGCTCGGCGTCAACGGCGCCGGCAAATCCACCCTGCTCAAGATCATGGCCGGGATCGACAAGGAATACGGCGGAGAGGCCTGGGCCGCGGAAGGCGTCCGCGTCGGCTATCTGGAGCAGGAGCCGAAACTCGATCCGGACCTTACGGTCGGAGAGAACGCCGCACTGGGATTCGGTGATCTGAAGAAGGCGGTGGACCGCTTCAACGAGATCTCTATGAAATTTGCAGAGCCGATGGGCGATGACGAAATGACCGCCCTGCTGGCCGAGCAGGCCGAGCTGCAGGAGAAGATCGACGCCGGAGACGGCTGGGAGCTGGACCGCAGGCTGGACATCGCGCTGGACGCGCTGCGCTGCCCGCCGGCCGACAGCCCGGTCACGAATCTTTCAGGCGGAGAGCGCCGTCGCGTGGCCCTGTGCCGCCTGCTGCTTGAAAAGCCCGATCTGCTGCTGCTTGACGAACCGACCAACCATCTCGACGCGGAAAGCGTGGCCTGGCTGGAGCGGACCCTTCGGGACTACGAAGGCACAGTCATGGTCATCACCCATGACCGCTACTTCCTCGATAACGTCACGAACTGGATTCTCGAGATCGAACGCGGCCGCGGCTATCCGTTCGAAGGCAACTACTCTTCCTGGCTGGAACAGAAGCGCAAGCGTCTGGCCCAGGAGGAAAAAGAAGAGAGCGCCCGCCAGCGTGCCCTCGCCGCAGAGCAGGAATGGATTTCCTCCAGCCCCAAGGCGCGTCAGGCCAAGAGCAAGGCCCGTATCGCGAAATATGAGGAACTGCTGGCCCGCAGCGGAGAGAAAGCCTCCGGCGTGGCGGAAATCGTCATTACACCCGGCCCGCGCCTCGGCAACGTGGTGATCGAGGCCGAAAATCTCAGCAAGGGCTTCGGCGATCAGCTGCTGATCGATAATCTCAGCTTCAAGCTGCCGCCCGGCGGCATCGTCGGCGTGATCGGCCCGAACGGCGCCGGTAAGTCCACCCTGTTCAGAATGATCACAGGCCAGGAAAAGCCGGATAACGGCACGCTGACCATCGGTGACACGGTCGAGCTGGGCTATGTGGACCAGTCCCGCGACAGCCTGGACGACAGCAAGAACGTCTGGGAGGAAATCTCCGGCGGTACGGACGTGATCTATCTGGGCAAACGCGCCATCCCGTCACGCGCCTATGTCGGGGCCTTCAACTTCAAGGGACCGGACCAGCAGAAAAAGGTCGGCGTGCTGTCCGGCGGTGAACGCAACCGCGTGCACCTCGCCAAGATGCTGCGCAAGGAAAGCAACGTCATCCTGCTTGACGAGCCGACCAACGACCTCGACGTCGATACCCTGCGCGCCCTTGAGGACGCCCTAGCGGAATATCCGGGCTGCGCCGTGATCATCTCCCATGATCGCTGGTTCCTCGACCGTCTGGCCACGCATATCCTCGCCTTTGAGGGCGACAGCCACGTGGAGTGGTTCGAAGGCAACTTCGAGGCCTATGAGGAAGACAAGCGCCGTCGTCTGGGCGCGGATGCGACCGAACCGACGCGTATCAAATACCGTCCCCTGGCACGCTGAGCGTTCGGGGAGGCCACCATTCCAGGAATCGGAATGCCCGGCGTTCTGCGTACGGCACGTCTGACTCTGGAGCCGGTCTCCTGGCGTAATCTCCCCGAGGTGACCGCCATCAAGGCGAACCCCGGGGCCTTCAGCACGATGCTGGGCGGTATCCGGAGCCACCAGCAGGTCGAGACTGAAATGGCGCAGGATCTCGCATTCCGCTCCCGCTTCAGGACCGGCATGTTCGTCATCCGGGAAAATAACCATGTAATCGGCCTGACAGGCCTGCATGAACGGCCGGACGGACGAGGCATCGCACTGCGCTTTGCGATCTACCCCTCCGCCTCAGGCCGTGGCCTGGCCAGCGAGGCCGCAGGCACCGCCCTGCGTCACGCCCACAGCGTCGGCATCCGGCGCGTCGTTGCCATCGCCCGCGACACGAACGTCGCCTCCCGCAAGGTGCTGGGGGCAATCGGCATGCGTCCCTGCGATACTTTCATGAGAGACGGGCACGAAATGCTCGTCTTCGAAAGTATCCAGGATTCCTTCGTCTGATCCTCAGAACGGCGCGATGGAATCAACCACGCTCTGTCCCCAGCGCGGAGACTGATGCACGGAAAGCTGACCACGCCCGCCATAGGAGATCCGCGCCTCCGCCATACGGTCATGCGTGACCGTATTGTCCGCCGTGATATCCTGCGGCCGCACGACACCGCTGATCTGCAGCTCACGCAGCTCGCGGTTCACACGCACCTCCTGCCGCGCCATCACGACAAAATTGCCGTTCGGAAGAACCTGCGTAATGGTACCGGCCACCCGGACCGTGACGATCTCATTGCGCGTGATGCGCCCGGTGCCCGTATTACCGCTCGTACTCGTTGTCGAGAACGCATCGGTCCCGGAGATGTGCGAGATGGCCTTGCCCTGAAAATTGAACAGGTTGGGCACACCCATCGACTGGTTGTTGCTCCCGGTTGCAGAGGTGTTGTCAACCATCGTCGCATTATCCGTGATGTCGACAATGATCGTCACGAGATCCCCGACCTGGGCCGCCCGCTGATCCTTGAAGAACGCCCGGCTGCCCATGCGCCACAGACTGGCCACCTCAGCCGGGGGAGGCTGCAGCGGCGGCATCGGCATCGTGACAGGACGATAGGTCGCCTCCCGGGTCGGGTCCGATGTCTGCGTCATGGACGGAGCATGGCCCATATCAGAGGTGGCCCCGTCTGTTCGGACAGTTTTTCGGGCCTGATAAGCTATAGCCGGTTGTTGCCATGCTGCCGCCTTGACGGCGTTGCTGCTGGCCACTGGGTTCGGGGTTAACCCCGAACCCAGTGGCGTCGGCGCGTCATGATACGCCTCGTCGGGCGTTCGTCCAGCCAATGCCGAATGCGGCCGCTTCCCGTTGTAATGCGCGATCCATGAAGTGAGCCCGGCCCGCAGTTCCGGTCCGGTCTCGAAGGCGTGCAGACAGACGCATTCGTATTTCAGGGATCGCCACAGCCGTTCGATGAAGACGTTGTCGAGCCATCGACCGCGTCCGTCCA